>NZ_JBFAWA010000020.1:9645-249912 GCF_040680035.1 Nonomuraea sp. NPDC052116
CGCGACGAGCTCCTGCGCTCGGGGGCTCATGGTCGCGCCCGCTTCGCCACTCGTTGGCTCCTTCGTCGCTCTCTCGCGACGAGCTCCTGCGCTCGGGGGCTCATGGTCGCGCCCGCTTCGCCACTCGTTGGCTCCTTCGTCGCTCTCTCGCGACGAGCTCCTGCGCTCGGCGGGTGGCTGTTGGCACGGTCACTGGACTGTCCTGTCCTACACGCTCGAAGGCCTCGGGGGTGGTGTGCTGCCTTCGTTCCTTTGTGAACCCCTTCACAAACTTGTCGGCCCGCAGTCTACTGCTTTTCCAGTACATAGTGGCAGTCGGGGTGCTGTTCTGTGATCCAAGAGGAACGGTGTGTCGCGTGTGGTCTCACGCCGCCTTGAACCCTCTGTGCAGGGCGACGATGCCCATCGTGAGATTGCGCCAGGCGACCCGCTCCCAGCCGGCGTCCTGAATGGTCCGGGCCAGTGTGCGCTGGTCGGGCCAATCCCGGATCGACTCAGCCAGATATTCATAGGAATCGTCATTCGAGCCGAACACCTTGGCCACTTTTGGCAGCAGCTTCATCAGATATTCGCGGTAGACGAGATCGAAGGGCCCGAACGTCACGTGGGAGAACTCCAAGATCACCAGTCGGCCGCCCGGCTTGGTGACGCGCAGCATCTCCCGCAGCGCCTGCCGGGTGTCGTGCACGTTGCGCAGCGCCACCGAGATCGTCACCGCGTCGAACGAGTCGTCGGCGAACGGCAGGCGCAGCGCGTCGCCCGCGATGAAGGGCACCCCCTCACCCGACAGCGCGTTGCCGCCGTGGCGGCGCACGCCGGTGCGGAGCATGCCCAGCGAGAAGTCGGACGCGATGGCCCGCGCGCCCAGCGTGGTGAACGCGTCGGTGGACGTGCCGGTGCCGGCCCCCAGGTCGAGCACGAGCTCCCCGGGACCCGCGTCGATGGCCGCGGCCACCGCCTTGCGCCACATCCTGACCTGCCCGAGGGAGATCACGTCATTGACCAGGTCGTAGCGCCGGGCGGTGCGATCGAACATCGCGGCGACCTCGTCCGGCTGTTTGTCCAACTGAGCGCGCGTCATAGGCCAAGACTATGGGAGGCCCTCCGGGCCCGTATCCGCGGCCATGAACGCGGACATTCAACGGAAAGTAACTACGAGACTACTGAACGTCTGCTAAAACTTGGCGAATGCTTGCCCGTGTCGCCCTTGCGGCGATCATCGCCTCGGCTCCCACGGCGCATTTCGGCGTCGTCTCGGCCGACCCGGTAGACAACACCCCGCACGTGCTCGACGGCATCGTCAACGCGATCACGGTCGTCGGCGACACCGTCGTGGTCGGCGGCTCGTTCAGCGAGGTGAGCGACGCCGCCCGCACCACCGCCTACCCGCGCTCCAACCTCTTCGCCTACAACCTGACCACGGGCCGCGTCCTGCCGGGCTTCGCGCCGATCGTCCCCGGCCCCGTGTACGGCCTGGCCGCCGGCGACCAGGGCACCGTCTACGTCGGCGGCGAGTTCATCGGCGTCAACGACTCGCCCGCCAGGTCGCTGGCCAGGCTCAAGCTCTCCGACGGCACGCTGGTGACCGGCTTCGCGCCGCACATCGGCGGCGGCATGGTCTCCACGCTGGCCAGGCAGGGCTCGAAGCTCTACGTGGGCGGCGACTTCACCAGCCCGCGCACCGCGCTGGCCAGGATCGACGTGACGACGGGCGCGGCCGACCCGGCGTTCGGCATCACGCCCGGCGGTTCGCTGACGCCCAGGGTGAAGGTCTACGCGATCGCCGCCACCCGCTACCGGCTCGCCGTGGACGGCTCGTTCACCACGCTGGCCGGCCAGTCCAGGCCGCAGCTCGGGCTCATCGACATCAGCGGCCCCACCGCCAGGCTCGCTCCCTGGCGGACGGAGGCGTACGCGCGCCCGTGCATGAGCGAGTTCCCCTCGTACGTGCGCGGCCTGGACTTCTCACCCGACGGCCACTATTTCGCGGTCGTCACCACCGGCGGCCCCAAGGGCGGGATGTGCGACACGGCCGCCAGGTTCGAGACGTACTCCAAGGGCTCCACCATCAGGCCGACCTGGGTGAACGCCACCGGAGGCGACTCGCTCTACGCGGTTTCCGTGACGGGCGCGGCGGTCTACGTCGGCGGACATCAGCGCTGGCTGAACAATCCGCAGGGGCGTGACTCCGCCGGCCCCGGAGCGGTCTCACGCCCGGGGATCAGCGCCATTCATCCGACTACGGGAATGGCCCTCAGTTGGAATCCCACACGGGAGCGCGGCATCGGTGTGAAGGCGTTTTACGCGCATCGCAGTGGACTACTTGTCGGTAGCGACACAACCAGACTCGGACGGGAGTACCATGCCCGGATTGGCATGTTCCCCCTGCCCTAGTCGTCTTGCGGCTTCGGCCGGTCGATCTTGTTGCTGATGCGTTCGCTCACGGCATCACGCTGCTTGCTGAGCAGGACGTAGCTCGCTATGCCGCTGATCAAGAAAGACACCAGGATCAGCACGAACGGGTTTTGCAGGCCGAGCAGCCACAGCACTCCGAGGGTGACCGCAAAGATGCCGATGCGCGACAGTGTGTAAACGAGAACAGGAGGCACAGGTTCGAGGTTACTCGGACCCGTGGACCGGTCGCTCTTCGCATCGAACGCGAGCGATGCTACTGTTCCCAGTCAGGGAGTTTCGTAAAGAAACACCCACGAGAGCCCCAAAGAGGCTCTATCATATAACAATCGGGCAGTCAGCTGATAACAACCCGTGATCTTTGCAGAAAACCACGGATAAATCAGGCTTCGCTCGACACACTGGTTACCTGTCCGCCCGCTGGCAGGAAGCGGGATGCGAGGGGGAGAGATTGGTGGAGAGTAGCAGCGAGCGTCTGCTGACCCCAGGAGAGGTTGCCGCCCTCTTCCGGGTAGACCCAAAGACGGTTACACGCTGGGCTGCGGCAGGCCGCATCAGCAGTATCCGCACCCCCGGAGGGCATCGGCGGTTCCGCGAGTCGGAAGTGCACGCCCTTCTACGTGGCGAGGACGTTTTGACGGCCGACAGGCCGGCAGGTGAGTCCCCGCGCGTCTGACCGTGCAGACGGTGATCCTGCGACGGCAGGATCACCGCCGGCGCGCCCCACTGTTCGCGTGCTTTCGGCCACACTTCCGTCCGGCAGCATGAGGCGGCGCCAACCGCCGACCGTGGTTGGCGCCTGTCTGGTCGCCTCAGGCGTCCTCCTGCCGCGCCTTGAAGGCCAGGAACTCACGCTCCAGTTCGTCGTTCTCCTTCTCCCACTCGTTGCGGCGCTCGGCCAGTTCCTCCTCTGTCAGCGCCTCCGGCAACAACTGGTCGTAGTCCGGATCACCGGGCAGCACCTCGACGTACGCGTTCCCGATCAGACGCCCGTCTTCGCTGGTCAGGCTCTGCGGCACGCGCAGGGTCCCGTCCGCGAGCCGGATGACGTACATGTCCGATCACCTAGATTCCGTAGCGCCGGTTGAAGAAGAGCATGATGTCCAGCGCCATCCGCGTGTCTCCCCCGAGCATGTCCACGAGGGCCGGACGCTGGCGGGAGGCGATGGCGGCGAAGGCATCGGCGAAGAACTCCTTACGGCCGAGCCCCCCGCCCTGGCGGTGGAACGTCGAGGCCAGCAGCGGCATGGCCGTGTCGTAGAGGCGGACGAAATCAGGGGAGTCGGAGACCCAGCCACCGTACGCCGAGTCGATGTCGTCGATGGCATGGCCGACCTCGTGCATCATAACGTCCGGGGTCGGTGACGGGCGGTCACCTACGACGATCTTCCGGTCGCCGTACGCGCCCGCGCAGATGTCCCAGGTGGCGCGGCCCGACGGGAGCGGGGCGCCGCGTAAGTAGCCCATGTCGTCGAGGTCCGGCACGCCGCCGCGGCCGACGTAGATGCCCTCCAGCCCGGCCGCGAGCTTCTCCTTCAGCCGCTCCGGCAGGCGGGCGAGGCTCTCCACGGCACGTACGACGTCCGCCGACGGCGGGCCCTGCCTGGCGTCCCACTGGCGGTGCAGGATGGACTCCAGCTTGCCGCAGTGGCGCAGGCCGTCGCCCATGGACGGGATGCCGGGCCGGTTGGGCTGGGCCCTGGGCTGGTCGTCGAGCTCGAAGTCGTACCAGGTGTAGCGGGGGCGTTCGACCACGGCGGCCGGCAGTCGCTCGCCACGCTCGCGCAACGAGAACCCGTCCCAGCTCGTCTCGGAGGGCCGTCGTACCTCGTCGCCCGGCCACGCCATCCGCTCACCCCGCTCATTACCCGGCCATCTCGAACCCTCGCGCTCTCCGGGTCGCTCAGGCTGGCCTCTGGGCACGTCGGGCCCCCGCCCGCGCTTCTTGCGCGCCTTGGCCTCCGCGCGGCTCTCAAAAGGCTTCTCACGGGCGTTGAACCAGACGGAACGGTCCGAGTCGGGGGGCGCCTCGCCGCGCCGCGAGAAAAGGTAGGACCCGCGCCGCCACCAACGGCCGCGCCGATGACGGCCCTTGTCGCCAGACGCCTTGGAGTCAGAAAAGGCCATCGCACCTCTCAACGCCCGTGGAGTCCGGCGACTTCGCCGCATCGGCCTCCACGGTACGACGCATGTCTTCCCCTAGTCACCTGAAACGGGACATCGGGAAGCACGATCACGTCGCGGATGGCTTACAGTTCAGGAATGGCAGGTGTACTGATCGGCCTGGCGCTGCTGGTCTTCTGGCTCTTCTCGCTGTTCGACGTGGTCACCGCACCGGAAGATGAGGTTCGGAACGTACCAAAAGCCCTGTGGATCCTGATCGTCGTCCTGATCCCGGTGCTCGGCGGTCTCGTCTGGATGGCGCGCGGCCGCCCGAGGGCCCCGCGCGCCGCGTGGCCGGTGCCCCCGGGTCCGGGCATGCCCAAGGGGCCGGACGACGACCCCGACTTCCTGCGCGACCTCGACCGCCGCATGCGCGGCGACGACGTCTGAGCCGATCAGACGTCGGCGTAGCTGTGCAGGCCGCTGATGAAGATGTTGACGCCGATCAGGTTGAACATCAGGCAGGCGAACGCCACCAGCTGCACGATCGTCGCGGCCCTGCCCCGCCATCCGGCCGTCACCTTGGCGTGCAGGTAGGCGGCGTAGGCCACCCAGGTGATGAACGACCAGACCTCCTTGGGGTCCCAGCCCCAGTAGCGGCCCCACGCCCGGTCGGCCCAGAGCGCCCCCGCGATCACCGCGAACGTCCACAGCGGGAACGAGAACACGATCGCCCGGTGCGCCACCCGCTCCAGGTCGGCCCGCGAGGGCAGGCGTGACATCCCGTCACCGCGCACCAGGTAGAGGACTCCGGCGACGCCGGCCAGCGTGAACAGGCCGCTGGCGATGATCGCGGCGGTGACGTGGATGGCGATCCAGTACGAGTCCAGCGCGGGCACGACGGGCCCGGCCGCCGTGTAGAAGAACTTGACCGCCAGGCCGAGCCCGAGGGCCGCCGTGATCATCACGAAGGCGCCGAGGAAGCGCACGTTGAAGCGGATCTGGGTGCCGAGGAACGCGGTCACGGCGGCGAAGCAGATGGCCACCACGAACTCGTACATGTTGCCCCACGGCCACCGGTCCACGGACATGCCGCGGGTGGCGATGGCGGCGAAGTTGGCCGCCCAGCCGATCCAGGCGAGCACCAGGGCCACCTTGCCGGCCCTGTGCCCCCCATCTGACGGCTCCTTGGACTCCGGGGTGGCGGCGACCACGCCGTCGGCTGAAGGCCCCCCACCCGCTCCGACCGTGACCGGCTGCTTGACCTCGGACCGCTCGACGGCGGCCGCCTTGTCCGGCCGGGACCTGCCGAAGGCGAGCTCGATCGCGAACCCGACCATGGCGAAGAAGTAGAGCAGAACGGCGGCGACGACGAAAAGGTCGCTCAGCTCCGCGAGTTGCTCAGCGGACATCCTTTTCTCCTGCGGATAGAACCTTGACGATGTCGGCGAACTCCTCGGCGAAGCCCGCCGCGGAGCCCTCTGTACGGGTCAGGCCGCCCACCTCGACCACGCCGTTCCCGATCCGCACGAACACCCTGCGGCGGCGGATCATCAGGGACAGCGCGATGGAGACGACGGCCGTGGCGGCGAAGACCAGCACCGGCATGCGCCCGGGGTCGTAGGCCGTCTGGAGCGTGATCCACTCCTTGACCCCGGCGAACTCCAGCTTGCCCGCCCCCTTGGGCAGGTCGATCGACTGGCCGACGGCGAGCGGCTTGGGGACGCTCTTGCCCATGATCAGCGGGGTGAGCTTCTTCATGAGCTCGGGCGGCGCGAGCTCGTACACCGACCGCGGCTGGCCGGAGCGCAGCCCCAGGTCGCCGGTGAAGGCCCCGACGAGCTGCACCTCGGGGTTGAGCGAGCCGGGGAAGGCCGAGGCGTACGTGCCGTCCGTGAGCGGCACGCTGGTGGGCAGGAACTGCAGCAGGAACCCGAGCTGCGACGGCTCGGCGTCGGGCACCTTGACCACGCATCCCGAGGTCATCGTGCCCTTGGCCTCGATGAGGCACGGCACCGGGCCCTCGAAGGCGACCTGCCCCTTGCCGTCGGTGACCTTGAAGACGGGCGCGTAGCCGTTGCCGATCAGGTACGTCTGCGTGCCGTTGATCTCCAGCGGGTCGTTGACCTTGAGGTCGTACTCGCGGGCGGGCGCCCCCGGCGAGTCGTTGACCTTGAGGCGGGCCGTGTAGTCGAGCGCCTGGCCACGCTTCTCGCCCGTCACCTGGTAGGCGACCTTGAAGTCCTCCAGCTGGAAGGAGAACGGCTCCAGCGACTCGGCCGAGACCTGGCTGCCCGGGATGAACCGGTCGTAGGCGGCCACCGTGTTGGCGAACCCGTCGCCCTCGACGACCAGGACGTTGCCGCGGTAGCCGAACAGCGAGCCGAAGCCGACCGCGAACAGAATGCCAAGCAGGGCGACGTGGAAGAACAGGTTTCCGGTCTCGCGCAGGTAGCCCTTCTCGGCCGACACCCACCCGTCGCCGGTCACGACGCGGAAGCGCAGCCTGCGCAGCCGCGCGGCGGCCCCTCCGACCTCCAGATCGCTCTCGAAAGAGGCGAAGTGCGGCAGACGGGAGACGTTCTTCGGCGCGGCCGGCGGCTTGCGGCGCAGCTCGCGCAGATAGGTGGCGGCGCGCGGGATGACACAGCCGATCAGCGAGGTGAACAGCAGCAGGTAGATCGCCGCGAACCAGACCGAGGTGAACACCTCGAAGAGCTGGAACCTGTCGTACCACTCGGCCAGCGTGGGGCTCTTCTGGTAGAGCTGCGCCACCTTGTCGGGGTCGACGCCGCGCTGCGGCACCAGCGAGCCCGGCACCGAGGCGAGCGCGAGCAGGAAGAGCAGGATCAGCGCCGTCTTCATCGAGGTGAGCGTGCGCCAGCCCCACCGCAGCCAGGCGATCAGCCCGAACCCCGCCTGCTGCGCCGCCCGCTCCCTCTCCTCCAGCTCCTTGACGCTCATCAGATCACCGGTACGAATCCGCCGATGAGGCCCTGCATGGCAGCGATCATCTCTCCCCACAGCCCGGTCACGAGCAGCACCCCGACGGCCACCATCATGCCGCCGCCGATCCTGGTGATCAGGCGCGAGTGCTTGCGGATGGCCCGGAACGTGCGCAGGGCCCTGCTGTACGCGAGCGCCGCGCCCACGAACGGCAGCCCGAGGCCCAGCGCGTACGCGACGGCCAGGAGGGCGCCACGCGCGGCGCTGCCCTCGTTGAGCCCGAGCGCCAGCACGACGGCCAGCGTGGGCCCGATGCACGGCGTCCACCCCAGCCCGAACACCACGCCGAGCAGCGGCGCCCCGGCCAGCCCCGCGGCGGGCACCTTGTGGATGCGCACGTCGCGCATCAGCCCGGGGACGAGCCCCAGGAACGCGAGCCCGAGCAGGATGGTCAGCACCCCGAGCACCCGCGTGATGATCTCGATGTGGCCCAGCATGACCGAGCCGAGCCCGCCGAACAGCGCCCCGCTGAGCACGAACACCAGCCCGAACCCGGCCACGAACAGCACCGTCCCCAGCACCAGCCGCCCCCGCTTGGGGTCGGCGCTCATGCCGGTCACGTACGACAGGTAGCCCGGCACCAGCGGCAGCACGCACGGCGACAGGAACGACACGACCCCGGCCAGCACCGCGATCGGCACCGCGAGCAGCAGCGAGCCCGAGGCCACGACGTCACTCATCGCGCACCTTGGTCACGGTGTTGAGCAGGTCGGTGTACTTGACCGCGCCGAGCGCCCTGGCGGCGATCCTGCCCTGCTTGTCGATGATCAGGGTGGACGGGATGGCCGCCGGCGGGACCGTGCCCTGGAAGGCCAGCGCCACCTTGCCCGGCTGGTCGAAGATGTGCGGGTAGCCGGTCTTCTCGGTGCGCTCGAACGCCAGCGCGTCGGCCTGGCGGTCCTTGAAGTCGACGCCGATGAACTCCACGCCGCCGGCCTTGGTCTTGGCCGCGACCTCCTTGAGCACCGGCGCCTCCGCCCGGCACGGCCCGCACCACGACGCCCAGAAGTTGATCACCACGACCTTGCCCTTGTGCGCGGCCAGCGAGGCGGTGGCCCCGTCGAGGGTCGGCCCCTGGATCGCGGGCGCGGCCTTGCGATCGGCCGCGTCGAACACCTGCATCTTCCCGTCGCCGGCGACGAAACGGGTGTCGCCGGCCTGCGGCTGGCCGCCCTGATTGCCCGCGCAGCCCGCGACCAGCAGACCCAGGAGGACGAGAGAGATGGACTTGGCGCGCACGGAGGAAGATCTCCTTGTACTACAACCGGTAGAGCTTGCAACTCTACCGGCGAGCCCCCTCGCTCCGGACATCAGGCCCCGGGAACGGACGGACCGGTCTGAAGCGACCCCGCCGGCTCGCTGTAGCCGATGCTGACGAGGCGGTCGCCGTCGAAGGAGAGGGTGGTGAGGCTCGCCAGCGCGCACTGCCGGCGCCGCGGATCGTGCCAGAGCCGGCGGCCCTCGGCGGCCGACCTGATCGTCCAGATGGGGAGCTGGTGGCTGACGAGCACCACCTCGTGCCCGCGTGCGGCCGCTCTGGCGTCGTCGATCACCGACTTCATGCGCCTGACGATCGACGGGTACGGCTCGCCCCAGGACGGGCGCAGCGGGTTCCAGAAATAGCGGTAGTTGCGCGGGTTGCGCAGGATGGCCAGGCCCTGGCCCACCGGGCGGCCTTGGAGCAGGTTGCCCGCCTCGATCAGGCGCTCGTCCTGGACGACGTCGAGCCCGAGCTTCTCGGCGAGGGGCGCCGCGGTCTCGAGGGCGCGCTCGAGCGGGGAGCTGTAGATGGCGACGATGTCACGGCCGCCCACGGCCTTGGCGACCGTCTCGGCCATGAGCTTCCCCGTCTCGGACAGGTGGTAGCCCGGGAGCCTGCCGTACAGGACGCCGGCGGGATTGTGCACCTCGCCGTGGCGCAGCAGGTGGACGACGGTGGTTTCAGCCATGGTGTGGCCCAGCCTATCCGCTCCCCCTCTATGAGCAGCGTGAGGCCCGGCGGCTCAGTTGACGGCCCAGGCGTTCTCCTGCTTCCTGCTCGCCTCGGCCAGCGCCTCCACCATGGCCCTGATCGCGGGACGGCGCGCCGCGTCCGTGCGCCACACGGCGTAGATGCGCCGCGTCTGGCGCGGCATGATCGGCACGAGCCGCACGCCGTCCGGCACGCAGTCCCGGCCGAGCCGCGGCA
Organism: Nonomuraea sp. NPDC052116; assembly: GCF_040680035.1. Classification (NCBI taxonomy): domain Bacteria; kingdom Bacillati; phylum Actinomycetota; class Actinomycetes; order Streptosporangiales; family Streptosporangiaceae; genus Nonomuraea; species Nonomuraea sp. NPDC052116. The sequence goes on from NZ_JBFAWA010000020.1 coordinate 19,355, forward strand.
CGATCGCGCACCCCAGCCCGCCCGCCACCAGCGCGAGCTGGGTCGGGTACTCGTCGGCCATGCACGCGATCACGGGCTCCACCGAGGCGTTGCGCAGGGTGAAGACGAGCCAGTCGTGGCAGACGGTGCCGGGAGACCCGCTGATCCAATGGTCGTCGCGGAGCTGGGCGAGCTCCAACTCCCTGCTGTGGGCCAGCGGGTGGTCGGCGGGCAGCGCGATGTCGGCCACGTCGTCGAGCAGCGTGGCCCTGGACAGGCCTTCGGGCAGGGCCATGGGCCGGTTGAGCCAGTCCTGGATGACGCCCAGGTCCAGCTCGCCCCTGGAGACCTCGCGCACCACCCGCTCCGGCTCGCGCTCGCTGAGCTGGACCCACAGGTCGGGATGGCGCTCCCGGAGCGAGGCGAGCGCGCCGGGCATGAGGCCGCGCACGGCGGTGGGGAAGGCCGCGATGTTCAGCCGGCCGACGACCTCGCCGCGCAGCGCCTCGAAGTCCGCCTCCGCGGTCTCGACCAGGGCGAGGATGCGCTCGGCGTGCTCGGCCAGGAGGCCTGCCGCGTCCGTGAGGCGCACGCCGCGCCCGTTGCGCTCCATGAGTCTGGCGCCGGTCTCGCGCTCCAGCTTGGCGATCTGCTGGGAGACCGCCGAGGGCGTGACCATGAGCGCGTCGGCGGCCGCGCCGACCGACCCGTAGACATGGACCGCATGAAGGGCCTTGAGCCGGTTCAAGTCCAACATGTAAGTCATCCTAAATGGTTTAGCGTAGAAAGTCTCGCTTGTCGTTGAATGTGTAGCGGATGAAAATAGATGCATGAGAATCCTTAAGACGAAGAAGCAGCAGCCGAGCTCCGTGTCCTACCTCAAGGTCCTGGCCGAGCAGGCCCGCGACCAGCGCATCCGCTACGAGAAGCCCGCTCGCTGAGTGCGGTCCCGCCACCTGGCCCTAGCCATCGGCCTCGCCGCCGTGTGGGGCTTCAACTTCGTGGTCATGCAGGCCGGCCTGCGGCACTTCCCGCCGCTGCTGTACGCGGGCATCAGGTTCGCCCTGGCGGCGTTCCCCGCCCTGCTGTTCGCCGGCCGCCCGGGAGTCCCGTGGCGCTGGGTCGCGGGGGTGGCGGCCACCATCGGGGTCGGCCAGTTCGGAGTCCTGCTCGTGGGCATGCGAGCGGGCATGCCGGCCGGACTGACCTCACTCGTCCTGCAGACGCAGGCAATTTTCACCGTGTTGTTCGCGGTGACGCTGCTCAAGGAGCGGCTCACCGCCCGCCGCGTGCTCGGGCTGGGCGTCGCCTTCGGCGGCCTGGCCCTGGTCGCGCTCGACTTCGGGGTGTCGGGCCCGCTCGGGGCCTTCGCCCTCTGCCTGGCCGCAGCGGCCGCCTGGGGCCTCGGCAACGTGGTTCAGCGCAAGGCCGCGCCGCCCGATTCGTTCCGCTTCATGGTCTGGGTGAGCGCCTTCTCCGCGATCCCGCTCCTGCTCCTGTCGCTCTGGCTGGAGGGCGTGCCGGTGCTCGACCCGGCCGCTGAGGGCTGGCTCTCGCTCCTTTACGTGGCGTTCGTCTCCACGCTCTGCGGCTTCGGCGTCTGGGGCTGGCTCCTGCGCCGGTACGACGCCTCCACGGTGGCGCCGTACACGCTGCTGGTGCCGGTGTTCGGCATGTCGTCGGCGGCACTGGTGACCGGCGAGCCGATCTCCTGGCCGAAGCTGGTGGCGGCGGCCCTGGTCATCTCGGGCGTCCTGTACGCGGGCACGAAGCCCCGCCGCGCACTCGCCACCGCCCCTTAGAGCACGGCGGCAGCCGCCTTCGCCGCCGCGGGCAGCGCCTCGGCCACGCGGCTCAGCGCCTCCTCGTCGTGGGAGGCCGACAGGAACCAGGCCTCGTACGCCGACGGCGGCAGATAGACACCCTGGTCGAGCATCGCGTGGAAGAACGCGGTGAACGCGGCCGTGTTCTGCGTCTTGGCCTCGGCGAAGTTCGTCACCTCGGCGTCCGTGAAGAAGATCGAGAACAGGTTGCCCGCCCGCTGCAGCCGGTGCGGCACCCCGGCGGCCGACAGCGCCTCGGAGGCCGCGTCGCCGACGGCGAGCGCCGCGGCGTCCACACGCGCGTAGGCCTCGGCGTCCAGGGCGCGCAGGGTCGCCAGGCCGGCCGCGCAGGCCAGCGGGTTACCGGACAGCGTCCCGGCCTGGTAGACGGGCCCCTCGGGCGCGAGCAGGGCCATCACCTCGGCCCGTCCCCCGAAGGCCGCGGCGGGCAGGCCACCGCCCATGACCTTCCCGAACGTCATCAGGTCGGCCTCCACCGGCTCCAGGCCGTACCAGCCCGCGGGCGAGACGCGGAACCCCGTCAGCACCTCGTCGACGACGAGCAGCGCGCCGTGGGCCGTGCACAGCTCGCGCAGGCGCGCGTTGAACCCGTCCTTGGGCGGGACGATCCCCATGTTCGCCGGGCAGGCCTCCGTGATCACGCACGCGACCTCCGCCTCCGCGAAGGCCGCCTCGACGGCCTCGATGGAGTTGTACGGCAGCACGATCGTGTCCGCCGCCGACGCCCCCGTCACGCCCGGCGTGTCGGGCAGCCCGAACGTCGCCACCCCGGACCCGGCCGCGGCCAGCAGCGCGTCGACGTGCCCGTGGTAGCACCCGGCGAACTTGATCACCTTCGACCGCCCGGTGAACCCCCTGGCCAGCCGCACCGCGCTCATCGTCGCCTCGGTGCCCGAGCTGACCAGCCGCACCTTCTCGACCGGCGCCACCCGGGAGACGATCTCCTCGGCCAGCTCCACCTCGCCGGGGGTGGCGGTGCCATAGGAGAACCCGTGGGCCACCGCCCCGGACACGGCCTCGACGACCGCGGGGTGCCGATGCCCGAGGATCATGGGGCCCCAGGAGCACACCAGGTCGACGTACCGGTTGCCGTCGACGTCGGTGATGTGGGGGCCCTGGCCGGAGACCATGAAGCGCGGCGTCCCGCCGACCGCGCCGAACGCGCGCACCGGCGAGTTGACACCCCCGGGCACGATCCGGCGGGCGCGGGCGAACAGGTCCTCGGAGTTCTGTGTACGGCTCACCCGACCCAGGTTAGCCGGGACACACAGCGGTCTCCGGAGCGGGCACCACGAGGGCCGCGCTCAGTCGGCCAGCCACTCCAGGATGCGCAGCGGGTCGGGCAGCGGCTGCCCGTTGGGGGGCCGGAGCCAGGAGACGGGCTGCCCCGTGGGGAGGGTCGAGGGGGGCGCGAGGACGTAGCTGTCGCGGCAGTGCCACCGCAGCCCCGGCGTGTCGTCGATGGTGGCAGGGTCGCAGTCGAGCTGGCACGACCACCACTCGTCCTCGTCCTCCGGATTGCCCCGCGTGGCCACATAAAACAGGACCCGGTCGCCGTTGGCGGCGACCGGGCCCGGGTGTGCTCCGGCGTTGTCGATCCGGGTGAGGGCCGACAGGCCGATGGCGAGCGGTACGTCGAAGACGTCGAACACGCGTCCGGTGGGCAGGATCACGTTGGCCTCGGGCTCGGCGTGCCACCAGCGCGTCAGCAGCGCCGTGTCCGTCGTGGCCTGCAGGTGCCAGGCGGGTGAGAGCGGATGGGCACCCGGGTCGGGGCAGCCGAGGCGGTCACAGGAGCAGGCGCGTGGCCCGTGACGCAGCGGATAAGCCCCCGGCACGACGGGCCACCCCATGGCGGCGTATTCGAGCACGGTGCCGATGCGTGTCGGCCGCGACCGTTTTCTGGTACGCCGAGCCAGTGGTACCCCCACCATTGGTGTCTCCCGTCGAGTCCCCACAGTGCCTGAAGAGGTCCCGGCTCCGGGCAGCCATACGCGCCACGCGGGACACACCAGCACTTGTCATCGCACTCTAACGCACACGCCCCACGAGTTGACGGGAAACCCCTTGGTTGGCCGCGATGGATCCGCAGCGTAGCGAGGACATCCATCGCGGCACGCGAGCGGAAGCTCGCCAATCAGATGCGCCGTGCCACTTCCGTCGCCCAGTACGTGAGGATCATGTCGGCCCCGGCGCGCTTGATCGCGACCAGCGATTCGGTGATCATGCGGTCCCGGTCCACCCAGCCGTTGGCCGCGGCCGCCTCGATCATGGCGTACTCGCCGCTCACCTGGTACGCCGCCACCGGGACGTCCACCTCGTCACGCACGCGGGTGATGACGTCGAGGTAGGCCCCCGCCGGCTTGACCATGACGGCGTCGGCGCCCTCGGCGAGGTCGAGCCGGACCTCGCGCAGCGCCTCCTCCAGCGGCCCGGCGGGGTCCTGCTGGTGGGTGCTGCGGTCGCCGAACTGCGGCGCGCACTCGGCGGCGTCGCGGAACGGCCCGAAGAAGGCGGACGCGTACTTCACCGAATAGGACAAGATCGGGACATTTTCATAACCGGCCCCGTCCAGGGCGGAGCGGATCGCCCCCACCTGGCCGTCCATCATCCCGCTCGGCGCCACCATCTGCGACCCCGCGGCGGCCTGGGCCACCGCGATCGAGGCGTAGCGCTCCAGCGTGGCGTCGTTGTCCACATCGCCGGACGGGGTGAGGATCCCGCAGTGCCCGTTGTCGGTGAACTCGTCGAGGCAGGTGTCGGCCATGACCACGACCGCGTCGCCGACCTCGGCGTTCACGTCACGCAGCGCCACCTGCAGGATCCCGTCGGGATCGTCGGCGGCCGAGCCCCGTGCGTCCTTCACCGCGGGGATCCCGAACAGGATGATCCCGCCGACGCCCGCCTCCGCCGCCTCGTGCGCGGCCTTGCGCAGCGAGTCGCGGGTGTGCTGGAAGACGCCCGGCATCGAGGCCACGGGGTGCGGCTCGGCGAGGCCCTCCTTGACGAAGGCGGGCAGGATCAGGTCGGCGGCGTGCAACCTGGTGCCCGCCACCATCCGGCGCAGGGCGGGGCTGCGACGCAGCCGCCGCAGCCGGGCCACAGGGTACTGCGCGGTCATACGCCACTCCTCAATCGCGAGAACGCGAAGACTAAGAATTCACCTGGCTCTTCTCCTGGCGCCCCGGCGGTTCTGCGACGGCCGGCGCGGGGTGTCGCCCGCCGCCAGCGCCGCCTGGCGCTGCTTGGCCCCGTACTCGGCCACCGCGGCGGCCAGGGCGGAGGCCGACGGCTGGTCGGCCATCACGTCGACCCGGAGCCCGAACTCCTCGGCCGTCTTGGCCGTCTGCGGCCCGATGACGGCGATCACCGTGACGTTGTGCGGCTTGCCCGCGATGCCCACCAGGTTGCGCACGGTGGACGAGGACGTGAAGAGCACGGCGTCGAAGCCGCCGCCCTTGATCGCCTCGCGGACGGGCGCGGGCGGCGGCGCGGCCCGCACGGTGCGGTACGCGGTGACGTCGTCGCACTCCCAGCCCAGCTCGGTGAGCCCGGCCACCAGCGTGTCGGTGGAGATGTCGGCCCGCGGTAGCAGCACCCGGTTGATCGGGTCGAGCATCGAGTCGTACGGCGGCCACTCGGCCACCAGCCCCTCGGAGGACTGCTCCCCCGACGGCAGCAGGTCGGGCTTGACACCGAACTCGACCAGGGCCTGCGCGGTCGCCTCGCCCACGGCCGCCACCTTGAGCCCGGCGAAGGCCCGTGCGTCGAGGCCGTACTCCTCGAACTTCTCGCGCACCGCCTTGACCGCGTTGGCGCTGGTGAAGGCCACCCACTCGTAGCGGCCCGTGACGAGCCCCTTGATGGCGCGGTCCATCTGCTGCGGCGTGCGGGGCGGCTCGACCGAGATGGTCGGCACCTCCTCGGGCACCGCGCCGTACGCGACGAGCTGCTCGGACAGGCTGCGCGACTGCTCCTTGGTGCGGGGCACCAGCACCCGCCAGCCGAACAGCGGCTTGGTCTCGAACCACGACAGCTTGTCACGCAGCCCCACGGCCTCGCCGACCACGATGAGCGCCGGCTCGGTGAACCCGGCGTGCTTGAGGTCGGGCTGGAGCCGGCCGAGCGAGGACACGACGGTGTACTGCTCGGTGGTGGTGCCGCCGCTGCTGACCGCGACGGGCGTGGTGTCGGGCTTGCCGCCCGCGATGAGCGCCTTGCCGATGGCCACGGCGTCGCCGATGCCGTTGTAGATCACCAGGGTGCCGCGGCAGGCGGCGTGCGCGGCCCAGTCCTGGTCCTGCGCGGCGTCCACGACCCGGAACTCGGGGACGGCGCTCGCGGCCGGGATGCCCGCATAGGTGAGGACGGCGGTCGCGGGCGGCACGCCGGGAACGATCTCGAAGTCCACCTCCGCCGCGGCGCAGGCCGCGACCTCCTCGGTGATCGAGGAGAACAGCATCGGGTCGCCCTCGCACAGGCGCACCACGAGCTGCCCGTGCTTGGCCCGCTTGACCAGATCGTCCTCGACGACCTCGACGCCTTCGCGGCAGTGGCGCAGCAGCGGGCGGTGGGCCTCGTCGCCGAGCACCACGGCGTCGGCCTTGGCGAGCAGCTCGGCGGCGCGGAGCGTGAGCAGGTTGGGATCACCGGGACCCGCGCCCACGAACGCGACGATTCCGGAGGTTGGACTATCGGAGCTCAATGGGAATGCTCCCCCATCAATCTGTCGGCTCCTTCGGCGATCATCTCGGCAGCCAGGAGGCGGCCCAGGTTCGCAGCCTCCGAAGGAGAGCCGGCGGCGGACTTGCGGACCGCCGTGCGGCCGTCGACGGCGACGACCACGGCGGTCAGGTTCAGAGTGTGCCCGTCATCGACCGCGAAAGCACCCACCGGAGCGGAGCAACCGGCCTCGAGAGCCGCCAGCACGGCTCGCTCGGCGGTCACCGCGGAGCGCGTGCGCGGGTCGTCGAGAACACTCAGGAACTCGATGAGGTCGGCCCTGTCGGACCTGCACTCCACGGCCAGCGCGCCCTGACCGGGAGCCGGCAGCAACTCCTCCACCTCGAAGATCTGTGCGATTTCGGCGTCACGGCCGATCCTGGTCAGGCCGGCCGAGGCCAGCACGACCGCGTCGAGCTCACCTGAGGTTACCTTGCCGATACGCGTGTCCGCGTTGCCGCGGATCGGGACGTACTCCAGGTCGGGCCGCAGCGCGCTGAGCATGGCGATCCGGCGCAGCGAGCCGGTGCCGACCCTGGCGCCGGGCTGCAGGTCGGCGAACTTGTGCGGGCCGACCAGCGCGTCGCGGTGGTCGTGCCGGGCCAGGATGGCCGCCAGCGTGAAGCGCGGGTCCTGCTTGGTCGGCAGGTCCTTCAGCGAGTGGACGGCGAAGTCGACCTCGTCCTCGAGAAGCTTGTCGCGCAGCGCGCTGACGAACACGCCCGTGCCGCCGAGCTGCGCGATCTGGGCCTTGGTGACGTCGCCGAACGTCGTGATGCCCACCAGCTCGATCGCGCGCCCGGTGAGCCGCGTGTAGGCGTCGGCCACCATCTGGGACTGCGTGGTCGCCATCAGACTGCGGCGGGTCCCCAGCCGCAGAGCTCCCGACATCACAGCTCCACCTCCCTCACGGCCTCGGGCATCTTCGGATCGAGATTGAACAGCTCACGCAGCGCTTCCGCATAATGATCGCCGCCTGGGCAGGTGGCGAGTTGCTTGACACGCACCGTGGGCTCGTGGAGCAGCTTGTCGACGACCCGCTGCACGGTCATGGCGACCTCGTCGCGCGCCTTCTCGTCGAGGTCGGGCACCCGCATGAGCAGGCGGCCGAGCTCCGACTCGACCACGCTCGCCGCCTTGCTGCGCAGCGCCACCACGGTCGGGGTGACCTTGGCGGCCCGCTCCGCGTCGAGGTAGGCGCGCAGCTCCTCGGCCACGAGCGCGCGGACGGACTCGACGGCGTCGCCGCCGCGGGAGCCGATCCCGGACTCCTGGATGGTCTCCAGATCCACCAGCGTAACGCCGGGGATGGCCCGGACGCCCGGGTCGATGTCGTGCGGCAGCGCCAGGTCCAGCAGGAACGCCGGCCGGCTCAGCATGTCGGGCGTGATGACGTGGCGCCCGGCGCCCGTGCAGGTGATGACGATGTCGGCCCCGGCCAGCTCGTCGGCCACGGCGGCGAAGCCCACCGCCCGGCCGCCGACGGACTCGGCCAGCCGCGCGCCGCGCTCGTACGTACGGTTGGCCACCACGATGTCGGTGACCCCGGCGCGCGCCAGCGTGGCGGCGGCCAGCGAGCTCATGGAGCCCGCCCCGACCACCAGCGCCCGCCGCCCGGCCAGGTCGCCCGCCAGGGCCAGGCCGGCGGAGACGAGGGAGGCGCCCGCCTTGTCGATGCCGGTCTCGTGGTGCGCCCGCTTGCCGACCCGCAGCGCCTGCTGGACCAGCTCGTTGAGGGTGGCGCCGACGGTGCCGTGGCGCTGCGCCAGCTTGAGCGCCTGGCGGACCTGGCCGAGGATCTGGCCCTCGCCCAGGACCATGGAGTCGAGCCCGCACACCATGGAGAACAGGTGCTCGACGGCCCGCTCCTCGTAGTGCACGTAGAGGTGCGGCGTCAGCTCCTCGACCGGGACGCCCGAGTGGACGCCGAGCAGGCCGCTGACGGCGGTGACGGCGGCGTGGAAGCGGTCGACCGTGACGTAGACCTCGACCCGGTTGCAGGTCGAGACCACCATGGCCTCCGCGACGCAGGGATCCTGCTGCACGTCGTACAGGAGTTTGGCGAGCGCGTCACCCGTGATCGAGACGCGCTCCAAAAGCGCCACCGGAGCGGTCCGGTGACTGAGTCCGATAGCCAGAACACTCATTGACTGTCCACCGCCATGAGTGGCCCCCCAGCCTTGCGTTGCTCGTGGAACGCGAGAATCTGCAGTTCGATAGATAGGTCGACTTTACGGACATCGACGCCGTCCGGGACGGAAAGCACAACTGGGGCGAAGTTCAGGATGCTGGTCACGCCCACGGAAATCACACGATCGCACACTTCCTGCGCCGCTGCCGCCGGTGTCGCCAGAACCACGATCGAGACTCCACGCCGCTTGATGACGGCTTCCAGTTCGTCGATGTGCTCAACATTCAACCCCGCGATGGTGTCGCCCACGACTCCGGGGTCGGCGTCCACGAGCGCCGCGACGCGGAAGCCCCTGGAGACGAAGCCGCCGTAGTTGGCCAGCGCGCGGCCGAGGTTACCGACTCCGACGATCGCGACCGCCCAGTCTTGCGTCAGGCCGAGCTCGCGGGAGATCTGGTAGACGAGATACTCGACGTCATAGCCTACGCCGCGCGTGCCGTACGAGCCGAGATGTGACAGATCCTTGCGGAGCTTGGCCGAGTTGACGCCGGCGGCGACGGCCAGGTCCTCGGAGCTGACGGTCGCGATGCCCCGCTCGGCCATCCCGTGCAGCGCCCGGAGGTACAACGGAAGCCTGGCGACCGTCGCCTCGGGTATGCCGCGGTCACGGGGCTGGGACGGGCTCTTCACGTGCCGGAGCTCCAGGGGACGGGCGGTGTGGGGACCGCGTGAACGGAATCGAACCGTCTTTCAGGTTAATCCCTTTGTGAACCGATGCACAAAGTCGCGGCGGTAGCGTGTGGCTATGCATCGCATCACGTTGCTCGGGAAGCCCGGCTGTCACCTGTGTGAGGACGCGCGAGAGATCATCGCCAAGGTGGCGGGCGAGCTCGGGGTGCCGTGGGAGGAGATCAGCATCGAGTCCTCCGAGGAGCTTCAGGAGAAGTACTGGGAGATGATCCCGGTCACGCTGATCGACGGCGTGCAGCACGACTTCTGGCGGGTCGACGAGACCCGCCTGCGGGCGGCCCTCAGTACGTGACCATCGGGAGCGGCACCACCTTCGCGGCGTTGACGTTGAGCTCGATGACGTTGGTGGCCAGCACCATCGCCTGCCGCTCGTTGACGAACCTCTCGACGTGGGGCTGGCGCTGGTGGTCGCGGTAGGCGACCTCGTCGCGGTAGAGCTCGTAGACGATGCGCTGCAGGGGGGCCGACTTGACCGCGTGGCAGGCGTACACGAGCGTGTCGGGCTCGCCGCGGCGCACGGCCTCGACGGTCGCCTCGGCCAGCCGGTCGAACGCCTCCCCGGCCCCGTCCATGATCGTGAAGACGGTGAGCAGGCCGTAGATGGTCGGTGAGGGCTTGCCGGAGCCGGGCTGCTGTTGCTGCTGCTGTTGATGTTGCTGTTGATGTTGCGGGGCGGGCGAGAACAGCTCGGCGCCCGGGTAGACCGCGCCGGTCCCCGGCATCGCGAAGTCGGGGCGCTGCGGCGGCGCCTGGGCGGCGGGCGGCGCGCCGTTCATGATGTAGCCGGTCGAGGGCCCCGAGTCGGGCGGCGGTGACATGCGCGCGGCGTAGTCGACCCCCTGGTCGCCCGCGCGGTATTCGGCCACCAGATCGCCCAGGCCCGACGACCTGCGCGGTGGGGAGGGCGGGAGCCCGGGACCGCCGGGAACGGGCTCAGGCATGCCCCTGGGGCCCGGCGGGGGCTGCATGGGCGCCTCGTCGCGGAACATGGGGCGCTCGTCGTGGTGCTGCGCGCGCTCCTCGCGACGCTGAGAGCGATCGTCCCGGCGCGAAGGCCGCTCGTCGCGGTCGGAGTCGAAATCGTCCTCGTCGTCGTCCTCGTACGGCGCCAGGGGCCGCAGCACGGTGTACCAGACGGCCGCCGCGGCGACGGCGAGCAGCGCCGTGGTGAACAGCGCCGGCACCGTGAACCTCATCGCGCCCACGAGCGCCATCCCCGAGGGGACGATGACCGCCGACGCGTGCAGGTTGTCGGTGTCGTATTCGTCACCCTGGCGCCACTTGATCCCCGCCACGACGAGCATGCCGAGCATGGTCAGGACGGCGACGACGTGCACGCCGAGCAGCAGCTTGTCGGGGATGATCGCCCAGAAGTTGGCGGCCGTCGGCAGCGACTTGCCCATCTCCTCGCTCTTGAGCGGGTCGAAGATGAGGATGGCCACCGACACGATCGTCAGGGCGATGCCGATCAGCCACGCGAGGAACCTCGGCGGCGCCTTCTCCCCCAGCAGCTGGACCATGCCGACGGCCAGCCAGAGCGGCGCCAGCAGCGATCCCGTGATCTGGTAGATCCGGAACGTGACCGAGCCGAACCCGAAGACGTAGCCGATGCCGATCACGGCCAGTGACAGGCAAAGAGACACGACTGCAACGGTCCAGGCGATCAACCACCCCTCAGGCTCGTCGCGAAGTCGTTGAATCAGGGCGCCCACCGCGATCGCGGCCAGGAGCGCACCGGCGAAAGCTATGACGGCAACGAGGATCTCCATGATGACTCCAATGCTGCCGGACGAACCTCCCAGACCGGTAGCCGAAGAGGGAACGGGTCGGGAGACACGGTATCTGCCGATTACGCCTAGTCATGCCAGCACGCTGTGGATTGTGGAATTTCCGGTTGATTTCTAGAGTGTTCGAGCACGCCGCACCCCTTACCCCTAGGGATACCGGATGCCTGACTCGTCACCGTTCGCCGGGCTGCTTGCGCCAACGGTCGCTGTGCCTGCCCGGACGGGCGAGCCCGCCGTGCGCGAAGAAGTGCCCGACGACATTCGCACGCTGGTGCTGCACGCCAAAAGTGGCTGCACCGATTCCTTTGGCACGCTCTACGACCGGTATGTGGATCTTGTCTACCGCTACATCTACTTCCGGGTGGGATCGCACCAATTAGCCGAGGACCTCACCAGCGAGACCTTCCTGCGCGCGCTGCGCAGGATCGGCGACTTCACGTGGCAGGGACGCGACTTCGGCGCGTGGCTCGTGACCATCGCCAGAAACCTGGTCACCGACCACTTCAAGTCCGGTCGCTACCGGCTGGAGATCCCGACGGGCGAGATCATCGACGTACCGCTCGACGGCTCGCACATCCCTGAGAACGCCGTGGTCAACGCGATCATCAACGACAGGGTGCTGCGTGCCGTACGAGATCTCAATCCCGAGCAGCAGGAGTGTGTGGTCCTGCGCTTTTTGCACGGCCTCTCGCTCGCGGAAACCGCGCTGATCATGGGGAAGAAGAGTGGAGCGATCAAAGCGCTGCAGTTCCGTGCAGTCCGGGCGCTGGCCAGGGCACTTAAGCACGATCTGGCGTAACTTCCCCCATCCGCATCTCGTTAGTCAGATGTCACTGCCGGATCAGTCAGGGAGCTGTCATGGGTAGGGCGCGCAGGGAGCGGGAGCTCGTGCTCGAGCACCTCGCGGAGCTGCGCAGCCTGCCGCTCGGGGGCATGCCCGAGCCCGCCTTCCGCGAGCGGCTGCGCGCGGAGATCCTGTCCGGCGCGCTCCTGGAAGCGCCCGAGCCGGAGGCACCCGCCCGCCGCCGTCCGGCGCGCCGGCGGCCGCTGCTGGCGCAGCTGGCCATGCTCGGGCTGGCTGCGGCCATGATGATCTCCTCCTTCGCCACGTACCGGTCGGTGCCGGGAGACTCCCTCTACCCGCTCAAGCGCGCCGCGGAGAGCACGCTCGTACGCCTCAGCAGCGACGACGCCGAACGCGGCGAACGCGAGCTCGACTCGGCCAAGACCCGGGCCAGGGAGGTCGCCACCCTGCTCGGCTCGGCCGAGGGCGGCCCGCTGGTCGGCAGGACGCTGAAGGACATGGAGGAGTCGACGCGCTCGGGCATCAGCAGGCTGGAGCGGGCGGAGCCGCGCTCCCCTAAGATCAAGACCTTCGCCCGCGACCAGAAGAAGGTGGTCGGGCCGATACTCACACAGCTCGACGACTCACAACTTGCCCAGGCGGAGGGATACCTTGACTACATCGAGGGTCTGGTCGCGCCTGACTAGGAAAGTAAGCTGAGCGCCATGTGGCGGCTAATTCGACGAGGACACGAGGTGGCGCCCGAGGCCGCCGGCGAGGCCGCGGCGCAGGCGGCGGCCACCGTCGCCCCGGTGGAGCCGGACCTGCAGGCGGCGGCGTTCTTCGACGTCGACAACACGATGATGCGCGGGGCCTCGATCTACCACTTCGCCAGGGGGCTGGCGACGCGGGGCATGTTCACGACGTCCGACCTGATGAAGTTCGCGGTCGGGCAGGCCGTGTTCAGGCTGCGCGGCAACGAGAACCCCGAGCACATCGCGGTCGCCAGGGAGACGGCTCTGGCGTTCGTGGCGGGCGCCAAGGTCGACGACGTCGTACGCCTCGGCGAGGAGATCTACGACGAGGTCATGGCCGACCGCATCTGGGGCGGCACCCGTTCCCTCGCCCAGAGCCACCTGGACGCGGGCCAGCGCGTCTGGCTCGTCACCGCCACCCCCGTGGAGCTGGCCCGCGTCATCGCGCAGCGGCTCGGCCTGACCGGCGCCCTCGGCACGGTCGCGGAGACCCGTGACGGGATCTACACGGGACGCCTGGTGGGCGACCTCCTGCACGGTCCCGCCAAGGCGGAGGCGGTGCGGGCCCTGGCCCGCCGCGAAGGCCTCGACCTGACCCGCTGCACGGCCTACAGCGACTCGGCCAACGACCTGCCGATGCTGTCCCTGGTGGGCTCGGCGGTGGCCATCAACCCGGACAGCGAGCTGCGGGAGCACGCCAGGAAGCACGACTGGCCCATCAAGGACTTCCGCACCGGCCGCAAGGCCACCCTGACGGCCCTGCCCATCGCGGCCGGCGTGGGCGCCATTGCCGGCGGGATCGCCGCCGGCATCGCCCTGCGCCGCCACTACCGCAACTCGATCTAGCCGTTACGGCGAGCCGTCACCCTCCGAGGCGTTCGAAGAGCTTTTGGGCCTCCGGTTGCCTCCACTGCAGGCGGTTCCTGTCCTCCGGATATGGCTCCCACGGGACCGTCGTGAGGTCCAGCTTGGTGCCCGACAGCTCGGTGGCCAGCTCGTACATCGACTCCAGGTTCAGATCGGTCTTGACCGACCTGCGCACCGCCTCCAGGAACGGCTTGAGCCGCTCGGGCGAGGACAACCCCGACCGGGCCTTCTTCAGCATCGACAGCACGAGGGTCTGCTGCCGCTTCATCCGCTGGACGTCCGACCCGTCGCCGTAGTGCCGCAGCCGAACGTAGCCCAGCGCGGCCTCCCCGTTCAGCAGGTGCTTGCCGGCCGACAGCTTGAGCTTCGACGCCTTGTCGTCCACGGCCTTGGGCAGCATGACCTCGACGCCCCCCAGCGCGTCCACCATGCCCTTGAAGCCCGAGAAGTCCACCTCCACCGAGTGCTGGATCCGCAGCCCGGTCAGAGACTCCAGCGTGCGTTTGAGACAGCCCACCCCGCCGGTGTCGTACGCGGAGTTGATCATGTCGAACCTCGCGGGCGACGAGTCGCAGCGCGGGATCTGGACCATCGAGTCGCGCGGGACGCTGACGACGGTGGCGCGGCCGCGGTCGGCCGGGACGTGCACGATCATGATGGTGTCGGACCGCCTGCCGCCACCGCCGTCCTGTCTGGCCAGCATCGGGCCGTACTTGGCGTTGCCGTCGCCCACACGGGTGTCGGAGCCGATCACCAGCACGTTCCGCGTGCCGCTCATGTCCACGGCCTGCGAACCGGCGGGCGGCGCGGCCGTGTGCCGGCCGCTGACGAGCACGGCGGGCACGGCGACGGCGCTCGCCGTGGCCACCGCGACCAGCCCCGCCGTCCACCAGCCGCCCCACCGGCGGCGGGGACGCGCGCGCAGCAGGCGGTCGCGCTGGCGGACGAGCGTCGCGGGCGGCTCGTTCCCGATCTCCTCCCCGAGGTCCCGGAGCAGCTTCAGGTCGTCCATCGTCACTCCTCCTCCATGGGGTTGGTGTCGCCGAGTGCGGCCCGCACCTTCCGCCTGCCCCTGTTGAGGCGGGAGCGCACGGTCCCGATGGGGATGCCGAGCGCCCGCCCGACCTCCTCGTACGTGAGATCGCCCCAGGCGATGAGCAGCAGCACGTCCCGGTCCCTGGCGGGCAGCGCCGCGAGGGCCCCGGCCAGCTCGGCGCGGACGGCCTGGGCGGTGACCCCGGCGGCCACCCGGTCCGCGGGCGACTCCACGTCGGAGTCGACAGGGGCGCGCAGGAGGGCCCGGTAGCGGGCCGCCTCCTTGCGGTGGTGCCGGGAGATGAGCTTGGTGAGAATGCCGAAGAGCCACGGCCGGGCGTCGGAGTACGCCAGGTCGTAGCTCTTCCTGCGTGAGAAGGCGACCAGGAACGTCTCGCCGACGAGGTCCTCGGCCGGCTCTGGGCCGAGGCGTTTGGAGACGTACCGGTAGAGCATCGCGGAGTAGCGGTCGAAGAGCTCGGCGAACGCCTCGGGTTCGGTCCACGAGGCGCTCACGAGCTCCGCATCCGCACCCCTGGTGGCGGGTTGCGTGATCATCTCCGCCCTTCTTTGGGGGGATCGGTCACGGATGTCTTGCCACAACCCGCCCAGAGGGTTCACAGCTCCTTGAGCTGACCCCCGTCGATCACGAACTCGGCGCCGGCGGTGCTGCCGGAGCGCGGCGACGCGAGCAGGGCGATCGCGTCGGCGATCTCCTGCGGGTGGACGAGCCGACCTGTGACCATCTTCATCATGGTGGGCGCGACCTCGTTGATCACGCTCTCCTTGTCGGAGCCGGCCATGCCCGCGAAGACCTCGGCCGCGCCGCCCTCCCTGGTCCACCAGTCCGTCAGCACCGCGCCGGGCATCACCGTGTTGACCCTGACGCCCTGGGGCCCGTACTCCTCCGAGAGGGACTTGGTGAGCTGGTTGACGGCCGCCTTGGCGGCGCCGTAGTCGACGTTCACGGGGCCGGCCTGCCTGCTCATGGTGGAGGAGACGTTGACGATCGAGCCGCCGCCCCGCTCCAGCATGACGGGCAGGGCCGCCCGGATCATGCGCACGACCGCGAACAGGTTGAACTCGAACATGGCCGCCCAGTCCTCGTCGGACGGCGTCAGGAACCCGGCGCGCGGCAGCGTCGCCCCGGGCGGCGGGCCGCCGGCGTTGTTGACCAGGATGTCCACCCCACCGAACTCCTCCACGGCCCGCGCCATGACCCGCGCGGGCGCCTCGGGGTCCATCAGGTCCACGGGCACGTGCACGACCTTGTCGGGCCACTCGTCCGTACGGGTCCGCGAGGCCGCCACGACGTGGGCGCCCTCCTCGGCCAGGGTGGTGGCCACGGCCAGTCCGATGCCCTTGGACGCGCCGGTGACGACGGCGACGCGGCCGGAAAGCTGAAGATCCATGGGATTCCTCACGATGTTCGGCGAATTCATCTTTGTCGCCCGTTGAACACCGGAGGCACCCCGCAGGTTTCACACGAAGGGCGGGAAGGCGTGTCCTCGGCGCAATCGCAACTCGTTGAGCATCTGCTGGATGACCTCGCGTACGTGGTCGGTGAGGTTGAAGACCACCATCGGGTCGTCGGCCGCGGACGGCTCGTACTCGTCGGTGCGGATCGGCTCGCCGAACTCGATCATCCACTTGGACGGCAGCGGCACCAGCCCGAGCGGCCCGAGCAGCGGGAAGAACGGCGTGATCGGCAGGTAGGGCAGCCCGAGCATCCTGGCCAGGAACTTCAGATCGCCGACCTTGGGATAGATCTCCTCGGCCCCGACGATCGCGGTGGGCACGATCGGCACCCCCGCGCGGATGGCCGAGGCCACGAAGCCGCCGCGGCCGAAGCGCTGCAGCCGGTAGCGGTCGCCGAACGCCTTGCCGACGCCCTTGAAACCCTCGGGGAACACCCCGACCAGCTCACCCTTGCGCAGCAGCCGGTCGGCGTCCTCGGGGCAGGCCAGCGTGTGGCCGGTCTTGCGGGCCAGGTGGCTGAGCACCGGGAGCTGGTAGACCAGGTCGGCGCCGAGCAGCCGCAGCGGCCGGGCCGCCTCGTCGTGCAGGGCCACCTGGAGCATCAGCGCGTCGACCGGCAGCGTGCCCGAGTGGTTGGCGACGACCAGCGCCCCGCCCTCGTCGGGGATGTTCTTCAGCTCGACCGTCTCCACCCTGAACCAGTCGGTGTAGAGCGGCCTGATCAGCTCCAGGACCACCTTGTCGGTCAGCTCGGCGTCGTAGCCGAACTCGTCGACCTCGTAGTCGCCGTCGACGCGCCTGCGCAGGAAGGCCAGCAGCCTGGCCACCCGATCGGGCTCCTCGAACGACGGCGCCGCGCTGATCGGGATCACCACGGCGTCCTGTTGTTCCTGGGGAACGCTCAACTGCGCACACCTCCGAGCGGGTGCAGGCCGTGCGAGCGCAAGAAGTCGTCGAACGCCGCCCCGGTCGTGAACTTGGGCTTCCATCCGAGCGCCGCCTCCAGCGCGGAGGTGTCGACCGCGCGCCCATGGCACATCAGCCTGACCTGCTCGGGCGAGTATTCGACCAGCCCGATCCTGCGTACGGCGTTGCCCAGCGCCTTGAACGCGGGCGAGGGCAGCGGCATCGAAGGCCGGCCCGCCCGCCTGGCGCACTGCGACAGCAGCAGCACGCCTGCCCCGGCCACGTTGAACGTGCCGGGGTGCTCTTCCGTCGCCATCCGGCGCAACACCTCGACCGCGTCGTCCTCGTGGATGAACTGCAGTCGCGGGTCGAAGCCGAACACGGTCGGCAGCACCGGCTGGGAGAAGTAACGAGTCAACGGCGAGTCGACGCCGGGACCCATGAAATTGGCAAAGCGCAGCATCGACACCGTCACGTCGGGACGTCGCCGGGCGAAGCCCCGGACGTAGCCCTCGACCTCGACAGCGTCCTTGGCGTAGCCGTGGGTGGGGCCGTCGTGGGGCTCCAGGTCCTCGGTGAACACCGCGGGATCCCGCGGCGACGAGCCGTAGACGGCGGTGGTGGAGCGGACCACCACGCGCCGCACGGTCGCCGACCGCTGGCAGGCACCGAGCAATTGCATGGTGCCGATCACGTTGTGCTCTTTCATGGCGGCCCTGCCACCGCTCCTCGACGGAGCGCTGACCAGGCTCATGTGCACAACGGTGTCGATGTCGGCAGCCGCGATCACCTGAGCGATGTCAGGGCTGCGCAAATCCACCCGAACGAACTCAGTCCGGCCGAGAGAGATGCCGCCGTCCCGTGTTAGCCAGGGGGGCGGCACGGTGTCAACTCCAATGACGCGGCTGATGTCCGGGTCGGACGAGAGAATGCTCGCCACCCGGGCGCCGATATGGCGCGAGACCCCGGTGACCAGCACGGTGTGGGTCATCAGCGCCTCGCAGCTGCGTAAGTTACTTCTTGTTACGCCGCTGGATGCGCGTCTTCTTGAGCAGCTTGCGGTGCTTCTTCTTAGCCATCCGCTTGCGGCGCTTCTTGATCACAGAGCCCACGGGACCCCCAGGTACTGATAGCAAGTCTGACCGGAGTGCGAGCGCACACCGGCTCACAGACTACCGGCGATCGACGGTGGATCGC
Source organism: Nonomuraea sp. NPDC052116 (assembly GCF_040680035.1). Classification (NCBI taxonomy): domain Bacteria; kingdom Bacillati; phylum Actinomycetota; class Actinomycetes; order Streptosporangiales; family Streptosporangiaceae; genus Nonomuraea; species Nonomuraea sp. NPDC052116. The sequence continues at coordinate 37,591 of NZ_JBFAWA010000020.1, forward strand.
CCCACCGGGGGGTGAGAGCCCGGTCGCGCCTTCCGGCGGCCGGGCCCCTCCCGGGACAGCTTTCACGACATTCACGACATGACGGGTCACGTCGCTACTTCAGCCTGCCTCGATGTAGGCCTCCCGCAGATAGTCGTGTACCGCCTGCTCAGGCACCCTGAACGACCGGCCGACACGGATGGCCGGCAACTCGCCAGAGTGGACGAGCCGGTACACCGTCATCTTGGACACCCTCATGACCGTCGCCACTTCCGCGACGGTCAGGAACTTCACCTCACTGAGAGGTCTTTCGCCTGCACCCATCGGACGCCTCTTCCGCACGTGTTTCCGGGTTATCCCCACTGGTGCCATTGCTCACGCACGTGTACTGCCGTCAGCGTAAGTCGGGACTCCGGGTGCGCAAACCCCCTAGTTTCTCAGTCGCCGGAGCCGCCTGTCAGCCGAACCAGCGAAATCGCTGGTGAGCAGCCGGGCAGAGCACCTCACCTGGACGTTGGAACTGTCCAAGTTGCCACACATAAGAGTCGCCGGAGCCCCATCAAAAGTTGGCAAAGGGACAGCGAGCCTCTTGGAATGCAGGCGCGAAAAGACGGTATCGGGAGGGCCGAATTCGACTCAAAGGGCTCGTGAGACCTGAGTGACGATCCGCTCCGTCAGCGGAGCGTAAAAGCGCGGTAGCACATTGTCATCGAGCGGTACGACCACGTCAATCTTTCCTTCGGCCTCGCCGAGGAAGAGTCCGGGGTCATTGCTGTCGGCGAACGCCACTGTGTGCGCACCGGCCTCTCCCGCCGCTCCCGCCCAGCCGTGGTCGGCGATCACGAGGTCAGGAAGCTCTCCGCCGAGCTCGTCGATCATGTGGCACATGGGCGTGGCGTCGTGGGTGTGCACGAACGCGCCCCGGTCGTCGAGCATGGCGACGTCCTGGAGATAGCGGATCTTCCGCCGACGCCCGAAATTGGCCCCGGAGTACGACCATCCCTCGCCCGGCGCGAGCAGTTCGGCCCCGCGCTCGGCGCAGAGCCGCGCCAGCGGCAGGTGCACGGCGAGCAGCCCGGTCGGGTGCCCGGTGGCGAGCAGGACGCGCGGGTTCTCCCGCGACAGCACGGCGGCGATCGACTCGGCCATGTCGTCGAGCGCGTCGATCGTCAGGTCGGGGTCGATGGTGTCCTGGCCCCAGCGGTGGTCGGGGTCGGAGACCACGCCGGCCGACTTGGCCATGAGCGCCAGGATGTCGCGGTACGACCACGGCTGGTCGAAGGTCAGGCCCAGCTTGTAGTGCGGGTCGCCGTTGGCGAGCGAACTGTAGTGGTCGAGGTTGTTCTCTCGGGGGGTCGCGACGTCGCCGGCTATTCGAGTCCGGACAAGGTGCTCTCGTAGTTGGTCGCGGCTAAGCACAGCACTTCCTCGTTAGGGCATTGGATCGAGGCCGTGCAGGGGGAACACCGCATGTCGGGTCGCCATGACAGCACGGTCAATGGGGTCCGCTGGGTCATAACCACCAGAGATGTCACGAAATTCCGGATTGCGGCCATCCGTCATCGTGAGCGGCGGCGTCTCACCCGTACGTTCCCTGACGAACTGGCGCCAGCTCTCGCTCGTCGGGGTGGCCGGATCGACCGGGTGACCCGCCAGCTCGGCGATGAGATGGGTCCACGCCCGCGGCACCACCTGCACCAGCTCGTAACCGCCGCCGCCGGTGGCGATCCACCGGCCCCCGGCGGTCTCGTGGGCCAGGTGGTGCAGGGCGGCGTACGCGGCCCGCTGGCCGTCGACGCTGAGCATCAGGTTGGCCAGGGGGTCGAGCGCGTGGCTGTCGCAGCCGTGCTGGGTGACCAGGATCTCCGGCCTGAACTCGTGCAGCAGCGGCGGCACGACCGCGTGGAAGGCCCGCAGCCACCCCGAGTCGCCGGTCCCCGCGGGGAGCGCGACGTTGACGGACGTGCCCTCCGCCCCGGTCTCCTCCGGGAAGCCGGTGCCGGGGAACAGCGTGCGCGGGCTCTCGTGCAGGCTGATCGTCAGGACCCTGGGGTCGTCGTAGAAGGCCGCCTGGACACCGTCGCCGTGGTGGACGTCCACGTCCACGTACGCGATGCGGCCGGCCCCCTGCCGCAGCAGCCAGGCGATGGCCAGCGCGGGATCGTTGTAGACGCAGAAGCCGCTCGCGGCGGAGCGCATCGCGTGGTGGAGGCCGCCGGCGACGTTGACGGCGTGCTCGGCCGAGCCCTCCCAGACCGCGCGGGCGGCGGCCAGCGAGGCGCCGGCGATCAGCGCGGAGGCGTCGTGCACGCCCTGGAACGCGGGGTTGTCCGGGGTGCCGAGCCCGGCGCCGAGGTCGGGCCGCCCGGAGGCGGACACGCGCTTGACGGCCTCGATGTAGTCGCTCGTGTGGACCATGGCCAGCTCGGCGTCCGTCGCGGGCTCGCAGCCGGCCATCTCGACCTTGTCGAGCACGCCGAGCGCGCGGGCGAGCGCCATGGTCAGCTCGACGCGCACGGGGGCGAGCGGATGGCTCGGGCCGAAGTTGTAGGAGGTGAGAGCGTCGTCCCAGATCACCCGCGCCGACCGGCTCATCCCAACCCCTCCACGTGCCCTCGTCTTGCGCCGACGTTACCGCAGCGCAGACGCGTCGTTGTAGGCGATGATCCGCAAATTTCGTGGCTTAGTGTCTTGGGCGTGCGGCGAACCTTCCTCAAGATCGTGCGCTACTTCAGACGCCCCAAGGTCTTCGACATGACGCTCGTGGTCGTGCTCTCCCTTCCCGGCCTGATCGCGCTGCTCTACACGCTTCCCCGGGGCGACCCGGAAACCGCCCGGTTTGTGGCGTTCTACCTGGCGAGCATGCCGCTCCTGCTCATGCGCCGCCGCAGGCCGCTCGTCGCCGTCGCGCTGGTGACCGCTGTGGACATCGCGAGCATCGCCACCGTTACGGCGCTGAACAGCGGCGTGGCCGCGTCCATCGCGCTCTACAGCGTGGGCCGCTACACCGCGGGCCGCACGACCGCGATCGCGACGGCGGCGGTGTTCGCCGGGTACGCGACGGCGGCGGAAGTGCTCAGGCAGTTCACCGGCGGCTGGGTGATCTCCCTGTTCTCCGTCGGCGTGCCCGTGGGGATCGGGCTGATCGTCCGGCTCAGGACCGAGCTCGCCGAGCGCGGCCGGCGCGAGGCCGCCGACGCGGCCGTGCGCGCCGAGCGGCGGCGCATCGCCAGGGAGCTGCACGACGTGGTCGCCCACCACATCACCGTCATCAACGCCCTGGTCGGCGGCGCGCGGGCGACGCTCCCGCCCGAGCAGGAGGTCACCAGGAACGCGCTGGAGAGCGCGGAGCAGACCGCCCGGCAGGCGATGTCGGAGATGCGCCGCCTGCTGGACGTGCTCAGGGCCGACGGCAGCGAGGGCCCCGACGCCGCGACCGGGGTCGGCGCGGACCGGCTACCCTCGTTGATCAAGGAGGCGAAGTCGGCGGGGCTGCCCGCCAGCCTGGTCGTGACGGGCGAGCCCGTCGCCCTGCCCGCGACCGTCGACCACGCCGTCTACCGGATCGTGCAGGAGGCGCTGACCAACACCCGCAAGCACGCGACCAGCGCCAGGGCCAGCGTGCGGCTGGCGTACGAGCCCCGGGCCGTGGAGGTCGAGGTGGTGGACGACGGCCTGGCGGCGGGCGGCGGCACGCCGGGGTTCGGGCTCGGCGGCATGGCCGAGCGGGTGGCGTTATGCGGCGGCCAGCTCTCGACCGGGCCCCGCCCAGAAGGAGGCTTCCGCGTGCACGCCCGCATCCCCCTGGAGGCGCCGTGAAGATCAAGGTACTGCTGGCCGACGACCACGAGCTGGTCCGCAAGGGCTTCCGGCTGATGCTCGACGCGCAGCCCGACCTCGGCGTGGTCGGCGAGGCCGCGGACGGGGCCGAGGCGGTGGAGCTGTGCCGGCGGCTGCGGCCCGACGTGGTGCTGATGGACCTGCACATGCCTGGTCTCGACGGGGTGCGCGCGACCGAGCTGATCACCGCGGAGCTGCCGGAGGTGCGGGTGCTCGCGCTGAGCACGTTCGACCTGGACGAGAACGTGGTCGCGGCGCTCAGGGCGGGCGCCGGCGGGTTCCTGCCCAAGGACGTCTCCCCCGAGGAGCTCATCGAGGGGGTACGCGTGGTGCACCGGGGCGAGTCGGCCGTCGCGCCGCGCCTGCTGACCCGGCTGATCGGCACGTTCATCCACGTGTCCCGGCCGAGGCCGGTCCCCGCCGAGCTGGACGGGCTGACCGACCGCGAGCGGGAGGTCCTCGTGCTGATCGCCCGCGGTAGGTCCAACACCGAGATCGCCCAGGACCTGTCCGTCTCCCCCTCGACCGTCAAGAACCACGTGACGAGCCTGTTCGCCAAGATCGGCGTCAGGGACCGGGCACAGGCCGTGATCGTGGCATATGAGGCAGGGCTGATCCGCCCAGGAGAGTAGGACCACGCTCCCAGACCCCCTCGCCGGAGACGGTTCCCGGGCAGGAGGAAACCGGGCACGCGCGACGGCACGCTGGGATCATGAGCGCGATACGAGCTACGAACCTGAGCAAGCGCTACGGCGGCACCACGGCCGTCTCAGACCTGTCCTTCGACGTCGAGCCCGGCCAGGTGACCGGATTCCTGGGGCCGAACGGGGCCGGCAAATCGACGACCATGCGCATGATCCTCGGGCTCGACCGGCCGTCCGGCGGCTCGGTGCTCGTGGACGGCCGGCCGTACGGGGAGCTGAGGCATCCGCTGCGCAAGGTGGGCGCGCTGCTGGACGCCAAGGCCGTGCACGGCGGGCGGAGCGCGCACAACCACCTGCTGGCCATCGCCCAGAGCAACGGCATCCCCGCGGGCCGCGTGAACGAGGTGCTGGACGCGGTGGGCCTGCGCGAGGTGGCCAGGCGGCGGGTCGGCGGGTTCTCGCTGGGCATGTCGCAGCGGCTGGGCATCGCCGCGGCGCTGCTCGGCGACCCGGAGATCCTGATCTTCGACGAGCCCGTCAACGGGCTCGACCCCGACGGCATCCTGTGGATCCGCACGTTCATGCGCAAGCTGGCCGCCGAGGGCCGGACCGTGTTCGTCTCCAGCCACCTGATGAGCGAGATGGCGCAGACGGCCGACCACCTGATCGTGATCGGCAAGGGTCGGCTCATCGCCGACACGAGCGTGCAGGAGTTCATCGGGCGCAGCTCGCAGGGGTACGTACGGGTCCGCTCGCCCCGCCTGGCCGAGGTGGCCGAGCTGGTCAAGGTCGGCGAGCTGCACCCCGACCACCTGCGCGTGACCGCGATGAACACGCTCGAGATCGGCACCCTCACCGCGCGGGCCGGGATCCCGCTGGAGGAGCTGACGTTCGTGCAGCCCTCGCTCGAAGCGGCCTACATGGAGCTCACCAAGGACAGCCTGGAGTTCTCGTCATGATCGACATCCTCAGGTCCGAATGGACCAAGATCCGCTCGGTCCGCTCGACGGTGTGGACGCTGGCCGTCACCGCGCTGCTGATGCTGGGCATGGCCACGCTCATGAGCGTGGCCGCGAAGAACTCGGGCGACGGGCCGATCCCCGCATCGGCGGCGATCATGATGGGGCTGGTCGGCACCATGTTCGCCGCGCTGTCCATGGCCACGCTGGGCGTGCTGGTCATCTCCAGCGAATACCGCACGGGCGGCATCCGCACGTCGCTGATGGCCGTGCCCAAGCGCATGAGCCTGCTGACCGGCAAGATCGTGGTGTTCACGGCGGTGTCGCTGGTCGTCAGCACGGTCGCCTCGGCGGCCTCGCTCCTCGTCAGCCTCACGGTCATCCAGCCGCCGGCGCTGGAGACGGGTGACGTGGTCCAGGCCGTGCTCGGGGGCGGCCTCTACCTGACCGCCTGCGGGCTGTTCGGGCTGGGGCTGGGGACGCTCATCCGGCACACGCCGGGCGCGATCGTCTCGGCCATCGCGCTGATGATGGTCCTGCCGCAGGTGACGACCATGCTGCCCGGGCAGTGGGGCAAGACCGTGTCCGACTACTTCACCACCAACGCGGGCGCCCAGATCGTGATGCCCAAGGGCGGCAGCTCGCTCGGCCCGTGGGACGGGTTCGGCGTCTACCTCGTCTGGGTCGTGGTCGCCATGATCGCGGGGGCCGTCCTGATGCAGAAGCGGGACGCCTGAGGTCACTCGGCGCGGAGGGCGATGACGGGGTCCAGCCGGCCCGCCCTCCGCGCCGGCGCCACGCCGAAGAACACCCCGACCGCCGCCGACACCCCGAACGCCAGCGCGATCGACCACCACGTGATCGACGCCGGCACCTCGGTGAACGCCGTGATGGCCAGCGCGCCGCCCACCCCGAGCACGATCCCGGCGAGCCCGCCGATCGTGGTCAGCAGCACCGCCTCGATGAGGAACTGGGCCAGGATGTCGCGCTGCCTGGCCCCCAGCGCCTTGCGCAGCCCGATCTCCCGGGTGCGCTCGCGGACGCTGACCAGCATGATGTTCGACACGCCGACGCCGCCGACCAGCAGCGAGATGCCCGCGATGGCGGCCAGCACGCCGGTGAGCATGCCGAGCACGCTGCCGATCGTGCCGAGCAGCGCGGTCTGCGTGACCGCCGAGAACTGCTCGCCCGGATACCGCGCCCGCAGCGCCGCGGTCACCTTCTCCGACAGCGGATCGATCTCGTCCGGCCCGGACGCGCCGACCGCCAGCCCGTTGATCCGCTCGATCCCGAGCAGCCGCTGCGCCGTCGTCACCGGGATGTGGATCTCCTGGTCGCGGGAGAGCCCGAACGTCTGCCCGATCTCGGCGTACACGCCCACCACCCGGAACCTGGCCCCGGCCACCGTCACCTGCCGCCCGATCGGGTCCAGGTCGCCGAACAGCCGGTCGGCCACCTCCGAGCCGAGCACCGCCACCCTGCGCCGGGTGTCCACGTCGGTCTCGCTCAGCGGGCGGCCCTTGTCCAGGGGGCGCTCGAAGATGTTGACGAGGTTCTGGTCGGTGCCGATCACCGTGACGAACGCCTCGGCCCTGCCGACGCGTACGGTCTCGCCCGACTGCAGCGAGACCGTCACCTTCGACGGGTCGCCCACCACGCGCCGCAGGTAGGCGACGTCGGCCAGGCCCAGCTTGCTCTGCGTCGGGGCGGCGCCCAGGCTGATGCGGCCGGGGACGACGAGGATGATGTTCGTGCCGAGGCCCGAGATCTGCTTCTCGATCTCGTCCTTCGCCCCGGTGCCGATGGCCACCAGGATCACCACGGCCAGCACGCCGATGATGACACCCAGCATGGTCAGCGCGCTGCGCAGCCGGTTCACCCGCAGAGCTTCCAGCGCCATCGCAAAGGCTTCAGCTGTGTTCATGGCCTCACTCCGTTCGGCGCGCTCGGTCGCCCTCGTGCCGCCGCCTTCCCTCGTCGCTCCGGTCGCTTCGCTCCCTGCGCTCCTCAGTCCAGGCGGCGGCGCTCCCTCGCGATCTCACGCCGTGTCCTTCTCGATCAACCCGTCCCGTACGTGGATCTGCCGCCGGGCGTGGGCGGCGACCTCCGGCTCGTGCGTGACGAGCACCACCGCCACCCCGCCCTCGCCGTTGAGGCGGTCGAGGATGGCCATGACCTCGGCCCCGTTGGCGGTGTCGAGGTTGCCCGTGGGCTCGTCGGCCAGCAGCACCTTGGGCTCCCCGACCAGCGCCCTGGCGATGGCGACGCGCTGCTGCTCGCCGCCCGACATCTGGGACGGCCGGTGCTCCAGCCGGTGCCCGAGCCCGACCGCCTCCAGCGCCGTACGGGCCCGCGCGCGCCGCTCGGCCCGGCCGACCCCCCGGTAGACCAGCGGCAGCGCCACGTTGTCCAGCGCCGACGTCCTGGCCAGCAGGTGGAAGGACTGGAAGACGAAGCCGATGGTCTTGTTCCGCAGCTCGGCCAGCTCGGTGTCGGACAATCCGGAGATCTCCACCCCGTTGACCTTGAGCACGCCCGAGCTGGGACGGTCGAGGCAGCCGAGCAGGTGCATGAGCGTCGACTTGCCGGACCCGGAAGGCCCGACGATGGCGGCGAACTCGCCCGAGTCGATCCGGAGCGACACGCCGCGCAGCGCCTCCACGGCCACGCCGTCGAGCTGGTAGCGCCGGGTGAGGTCCACCGCCTCGATGGCGGCCGTCATGGGATCCGCTGCCCTTGCCGTACGGAGTCCGCGCCCTTGACCACGATCCGGTCGCCCACGGACAGCCCGCTCAGCACCTCGACCACCGCGTCTCCCTGGGCCCCCAGCTTGACCACGCGGCGCTCCGCGGCGCCGTTCCTGATCGCCCAGACCACGCTCTCGCGCCCGCTGGAGACGATGGCCGAGGCCGGGGCCGAGACGGCGGAGGGCGACTCGCGCACGGTCAGCCGCGTGACGGCGCTCATGCCCGGCTTGGGAGTGGGCGCCTTGGAGCCGTCGTCGAAGGCGCCGGGCCCGAGCGTGAGCCGCACCGGGTAGCTGACGCCGCCCGTGGTGCCCTCCTTGGGGGTGACGCCGATGCCGGTCACCACGGCCGTGTACGTGGCGCCCGGCACCGCGTCCAGCTCGACGCCGGCCCGCACGCCCTTCTTGACCAGCAGCACGTCGGTCTCGTCGACGTCGGCGTCCAGGATGAGCTTGGAGACGTCGGTGACGGTGACGATGGAGTCGCCCGCCGAGACGGGCACGCCCGCCACGACCGGGCTGCCGGAGGTGGAGCCACCCGTCGACGGCAGGGACGGGAGCTGCTGCCCGCCGCCGGGCAGCTGGCTGAGCAGCCCTTCGACGCCGCCCCCGGCCCCGCCGCCGCCCGAGGCGCGGCCGAGGGTGACGACGCCGCCGAACGGCGCCTTGATCGTGAGCGACCTGACCGTGCTCTCCGCCGCCTTGACCGCGGCCTTGGCCTGCGACTTCGAGGCCGCCTGCAGCGAGGCCATGGAGCGGGACAGCCCGCCCGTCACGCCGGACATCAGGCCGCTGATCGAGCGGTTGAGCTGGACGGTGATCGAGGCCAGGGCCCTGGTCTGCGCCTTGTGCTGGGCCTGGGCGAGGTCGATGGCGTTCAGGAGCTGCCGGCGCGTCTTCGCGTCCTCGACCTTCTTCGCCTCCTTGCGGGCCCTGGCGAAGTGGGCGGCCACCTTGCGGTCGAACGCCCGGGTGTCGAACGACGGCAGCCGGACCTCCGGCGTACTGAAGCTCGCGGGGGTGGCCGCCTTGGAGGCCTGGCGGGCCTGCCGGAGCTGGCTCTGGGCCTGGGGCGAGCTGATCCTGACCAGGATCTGGCCCTTGCGCACGCGGTCGCCCTCGCGGACGTACAGCTTGGCGATCGTGCCCTGGGCGGGCGAGCGCAATGTCGCGGAGGCACGCGCGCCGATCGTGGCGGGGGCCTCCACGACCTCCGTGACCGGGCCCCGGCCGACCTCGCCGACCTGGACCGCGGGCGGCGACTCGGAGGAGCAGCCGGTCAGTACGAAAAGGACGAGCAGCGGCGCGATGCCGCGACGTAACGTCACCCGACCCATCGTAGGAGTGAGGCCGGCCGGTCTCTCAGCCGGAGGCGAGTTGGCGCCCCCGGTCACGGGCGGCCTCGATCGCGGCCAGGAACGCGGCCCGCACGCTGTGCCGCTCCAGCTCCGCGATGGCGGCGATGGTCGTGCCGCCCGGCGAGGTGACGGCCTCGCGCAGGATCACCGGGTGCTCGCCCGAGTCGCGCAGCATCACGGCGGCCCCGACGATCGACTGGGTGACCATGTCGAGCGCGGCGGCCCGCGGCATGCCGAGCAGGATGCCCGCGTCGACCATGGCCTCGACCAGGTAGAAGAAGTAGGCCGGGCCGCTGCCGGACAGGGCCGTGGCGGCGTCCTGCTGGGACTCGGGGATGCGCAGCACCTTGCCGACCGGGCTGAGCAGGCCCTCGGTGCGCTTGAGGTGCTCCTCGCCCGCGTGGGCGCCCGCCGAGATCACGCTCATCGCCTCGTCGAACCTGATCGGCGTGTTGGACATCACCCGGACCACGGGCACGTCCACCCCGAGCCGCTGCTCCACGAACGCCGTCGTGATGCCGGCCGCGGCGGTGATCACGAGCCGGTCGGCGGGGACGTACGGGGCGATCTCGGCCAGCAGCGTGGCCATGTCCTGCGGCTTGACGGCCAGGATGAGGGTGTCGGCGACCTTGGCGGCCTCGGAGTTGGAGACGGTGCGCACGCCGTACGTCTCGCGCAGCGCCTGCGCCCGCTCGGTCCGGCGGCTGGTCGCCATGATGTCGCCTGGCTTGAACCCGGCGCGCAGCAGACCCGACAGCAGGGCCTCGCCCATCTTGCCCGTGCCCAGAATCGCAATCACGCTGGCAGCCTACTAACTGCGGGTAGGTGCCGGGTGCTGTCCCTCGGGGAGAGGGGTCGGGACGCAGGGGGCAGGTCAGCGGCGCGAGAGCAGCGACCTGAGGAAGAAGGCCAGGTTGCGGGGGCGCTCGGCCAGGCGGCGCATGAGGTAGGCGTACCAGTCGGAGCCGTAGGGGACGTAGACGCGCATCCTGGTGCCCTGCCCGGCCAGGCGGAGCTGCTCGTCGGGGCGCACCCCGTACAGCATCTGGTGCTCGTAGCCGGTGGCGTCGCGGCCCTCCAGGACGGCGAGCGTGGAGGCGATCCGCACGAGCCTGGGGTCGTGGGTGGCGACCATGGGGTAGCCGGTGCCGGCCATCAGGACCCGCAGGCACCGTACGAAGGAGCGGTCGATGTCGGCGGGCCTGGTGTAGGCCCCCGGGGCGGTGTACGCGCCCTTGCACAGGCGCACCCGGGCCCCGCCGAGCTTCTCGCAGCGATCCAGCGAGTCCGGCAGGTACGCCTGCACCACCACGCCCACGTCGGGATGGTCCTTGCGCAGCGCGGCGTGCACGGAGTGCAGGCCCGGGATCGTGTCGTGCTCCTCGGCGTCGAGCGTCACCGTGACGTTACGGCCCGCGGCTGCCCGGCAGATCGCGGCGGCGTGGTCGAACGCGAGCCCTTCCGACAGCCGCAGCCCGAGCGCCGTCAGCTTGACCGACACGTCGGCGCCGGCGGGTAGCAGGGCCAGCAGCCGCAGGTATTCGGCGACCCCCTCCTCGGCCTGCGTCTGCTCGGTCACCTCCTCGCCGAGGTGGTCGACGGTGACGAGCAGCCCCTTTCGGGTCAGCTCGCCGATCACGCCGCGCACGTCACCGGCGACGAAGCGCCCGACCACGCCCGCGGTCAGCGGCGACGTCGAGATGAGGCGCTCGGCGCGTTCGCTCTTGGATATGGCAATAAGGGCCTGACGGAGCACGTGAACCACACTAAACCGGGGCATGATGAACCGCGGAACACTCCTGTCCGTCGAATGGGTATGCGTGCAATGACTGCGACTCTCCTGGCCGGTTGTCTGGTGCTCGCGACGAGTTGCGGCGCGGCGGCGCCCGCCGAGCGGGCCTCCACGGCGGTCCCGGCCAAACCGCCCGCCGTGGCCGAGCCGGTCACCACCACCCCGACGAAGAGCCCCGAGAAGGGCCCACAGCCGGTCAAGCCGACCGGCAACGCCATCAACGTCCACAAGGTCCGCTGGACCAAGGCCAGGGCGGTGTCCAAGCGGAAGGTCCAGCTCACCTGGTGGTCGGGCGTCGCCCCGTGCACGGTGCTGGACCGCGTCAAGGTCAAGGAGTCGCCCAAGTTCGTCACGGTCACCCTGTACGAGGGCACCGCGCCCAAGGCCAGGAACGTGTCGTGCATCATGATCGCGATCGAGAAGACCACGACGATCACGCTCAAGAAGCCGATCGGCAAGCGCAAGATCGTCGACGGCTCCAAGTAGGCCGCCATGCGCCCCGACGCCCCGGCCCCGTGCCGGGGCGTCTTCGTGCCCAGGAACCTTCCGCGGATCCACCGCCGTTAGAGGGAATGCCGGCGCGCTCACGAGGGTTGAGTCGAGTAGGCTCAAGTCGTTTGACAAAGACGACCGGCATTCGTACCTTGAGTCCACAAGACTCAACTTTGACTACAAGGACGTACTCATGGCACGTGCGGTAGGTATCGACCTTGGGACGACCAATTCTGTCGTCTCGATCCTCGAGGGCGGTGAGCCCACCGTCATCGCCAACGCGCAGGGCTCGCGGACCACGCCGTCCGTGGTCGCCTTCGCGAAGAACGGCGAGGTCCTCGTCGGTGAGGTCGCCAAGCGGCAGGCCGTCACCAATGTGGACCGGACGATCCGATCGGTCAAGCGGGAGATGGGCACCAACTGGTCCCAGGAGATCGACGGCAAGAAGTTCTCGCCCCAGCAGATCAGCGCCTTCGTCCTGCAGAAGCTGAAGCAGGACGCGGAGGCCTACCTCGGCGAGAAGATCACCGACGCGGTGGTCACCGTTCCCGCCTACTTCAACGACGCCCAGCGCCAGGCCACCAAGGAGGCCGGCACGGTGGCGGGCCTCAACGTGCTCCGCATCATCAACGAGCCGACCGCGGCGGCCCTCGCCTACGGGCTCGACAAGGAGCAGGACCAGACCATCCTGGTCTTCGACCTCGGTGGCGGCACCTTCGACGTGTCGCTGCTCGACGTCGGCCAGGAGGACGGCCACGGCTTCGTCGAGGTCAAGGCCACCTCCGGTGACAACCACCTCGGTGGTGACGACTGGGACCAGCGCGTCGTCGACGAGCTCGTCAAGCGCTTCCAGAACGCGCACGGCGTCGACCTGTCCAAGGACAAGATGGCGCTCCAGCGCCTGCGCGAGGCGGCCGAGAAGGCCAAGATCGAGCTGTCCAGCCAGTCCGAGACCAACATCAACCTGCCCTACATCACGGCCTCGTCCGAGGGCCCGCTGCACCTCGACGAGAAGCTGACGCGCTCCGAGTTCCAGCGGCTGACGGCCGACCTGCTCGAGCGGACCAAGGGCCCGTTCCACCAGGTCATCAAGGACGCCGGCATCAAGGTCTCCGACATCGCCCACGTGGTGCTCGTCGGCGGCTCGACCCGGATGCCCGCCGTGACCGAGCTGGTCAGGGAGCTGACCGGCGGCAAGGAGCCCAACAAGGGCGTCAACCCGGACGAGGTCGTCGCCATCGGCGCCGCCCTGCAGGCCGGCGTGCTCAAGGGTGAGGTCAAGGACGTCCTGCTGCTCGACGTGACCCCGCTGTCGCTGGGCATCGAGACCAAGGGCGGCATCTTCACCAAGATCATCGAGCGCAACACGACGATCCCGACCAAGCGCTCCGAGGTCTTCACCACGGCCGAGGACAACCAGCCGTCGGTGCAGATCCAGGTCTTCCAGGGTGAGCGCGAGATCGCCTCGTACAACAAGAAGCTGGCGACCTTCGAGCTGACCGGCATCGCGCCAGCGCCGCGCGGCATCCCGCAGATCGAGGTCACCTTCGACATCGACGCCAACGGCATCGTCAACGTCTCCGCCAAGGACCTGGGCACGGGCAAGGAGCAGTCGATGACGATCACCGGCGGCTCCGCGCTGCCGAAGGACGACATCGAGCGGATGATGCGCGAGGCCGAGTCGTACGCCGAGGAGGACAAGAAGCGCCGCGAGGAGGCCGAGGTCCGCAACAACGCGGACGGGCTCGCCTACCAGACGGAGAAGTTCCTCCGCGAGAACGACGACAAGGTCCCCGGCGACATCAAGACCGAGGTCAACGACGCCCTGTCCGAGCTGAAGAAGGCTCTGGAGGGCACCGACACCGACGTCATCCGCACCTCCGCGGAGAAGCTCGCCACGGTCAGCCAGAAGATGGGTTCGGCGATCTACGCCGCGAGCCAGGGCCAGCAGGCCGGTGGCGAGGGCGCCCCGCAGGACGCCGCCGCCGGTGACGGCCAGAAGGCCGACGAGGACGTGGTCGAGGCCGAGATCGTCGACGACGAGCCGAAGAAGGACAAGTGATGCCGCCGCGCGACAACGGGCATGACGAGCCGGTGATCCGCGACAACCGCAAGATCGACCCGGACACGGGGCAGGTCAGGGACACCACCGTCGCCGACCAGGCGGCCCAGCCGCCGGCGGCGGAGGTCTTCGCCAACGGCGAGCTGGAGGCCCAGCTCGCCGAGCGGACCGCGGACCTGCAGCGACTCCAGGCCGAATACGTGAACTACCGCAAGCGGGTCGAGCGCGACCGGGCCGCGGTCAGGGAACAGGCTGTCGCGGGCGCGCTGGTGGAGCTCCTGCCCGTGCTCGACGACATCGGCCGGGCCCGCGACCACGGCGAGCTCACCGGGGGCTTCGCGAAGGTGGCCGAGTCGCTGGAGGCGGCCGTCACCAAGCTGGGCCTCAGCGCCTTCGGGCAGAAGGGCGAGCCGTTCGACCCGACCGTCCACGAAGCGCTGATGCACAGCTACTCATCCGAGGTCACCGAGCCGACCGCGATCGAGGTGCTGCAGCCCGGATACCGGATGGGTGACAGGGTGCTGCGCCCGGCGCGGGTGGCCGTCGCGGAGCCCGGGGACGCCACTCCCGCGTCCAATGACGACGACGAAAACTGACAACGAGGACGAAGGGCCGTAGATGAGCACCAAGGACTTCCTGGAGAAGGACTACTACGCCGTCCTTGGTGTGCCCAAGACCGCCACCGCCGAAGAGATCAAGAAGGCCTACCGGAAGCTGGCCAGGCAGTACCACCCGGACACCAACCAGGGCGACGTGACCAAGGAGACCAAGTTCAAGGAGGTCTCCGAGGCTTACGACGTCCTGTCCGACACCAAGCGCCGCAAGGAATATGACGAGGCGCGCACGCTGTTCGGGTCCGGGGTGGGCGGCCAGCGGCCCGGTGGTGGCGGTTTCCCGTTCGACTTCGGCGACCTGTTCGGCGGCACCGGCCAGAACACCGGCAGCGGTGCGGGCGAGCGGCTCGGCGACCTGTTCGGCGGGCTGTTCAACCGTGGCGGCGGCACCACCCGCACGACCACCACGTCCAGGCCGAGGCGTGGCCAGGACATCGAGTCCGAGGTCACGCTGACGTTCACCGAGGCGGTCGAGGGCACCACGGTGTCGCTCAGGCTGACCAGCTCGGCCGCCTGCGCCGCGTGCACCGGCACCGGCGCCAAGGCGGGCACGACCCCCAGGGTCTGCCCCACCTGCGAAGGCACGGGCGCGGCCAGCCGAAACCTGGGCAACTTCGCCTTCTCCGAGCCCTGCCGCGACTGCAAGGGCCGCGGGCTGATCGTGGACGACCCCTGCCCCGTGTGCGAGGGCAGCGGCCGGGCCAAGAGCACCCGCACCATCCAGGCCCGCATCCCCGCCGGCGTGGCCGACGGCCAGCGGGTCAAGCTCAAGGCCAAGGGGGCGCCGGGCGAGAACGGCGGCCCCGCCGGCGACCTCTACATCCTCACGCACGTCAAGCCGCACGCCGTCTTCGGCCGGTCGGGTGAGAACCTGACGATCACCGTGCCGGTCACGTTCACGGAGGCGGCGCTCGGCGCGGAGATCAAGGTGCCGATCCTCAAGGGCATGCCGGTCACGCTGCGCATTCCCACGGGCACGCCCAACGGGCGCACGTTCCGCGTGCGCGGCAGGGGCGTGACCCGCAAAGACGGCACCAAGGGAGACCTGCTCGCCATGGTCGAGGTGGTGGTGCCGAAGACGCTCGACGACAAGTCACGTGAACTCCTCAACGAGTTCAACACCGCGACCGCGGGTGAAGACCCGCGCGCTGAGCTGATTCAGCGAGCCAGAAGCGAGTAGCCGATGGACGCCAATTATTTCGACCTGTCAGATGACACACCTGTATACGTGATCTCGGTGGCCGCGCAGCTGTCGGGGCTCCACCCGCAGACGCTGCGCCAGTACGACCGGCTGGGCCTGGTCAGTCCTGGCCGCACGGCGGGGCGCGGCCGCCTCTATTCGACCCGCGACATCATCCAGCTGCGCGAGGTGCAGCGGCTCTCCCAGGAGGAGGGCATCAACCTCGCGGGCATCAAGCGGATCCTCGAACTCGAGAACGAAGCTCTGCGGCTGCGTGAGGAGGTTCACCGCCTGCGTGCCGAGATGCGCATGGTCAGAGCGTTGATCCGATATGAGCTGCCACCGGGGGCATAGAAAGAATGGACTACAAGCTCACCCAGAAGAGCCAGGAAGCGCTCTCGGGTGCCATGCGGCGTGCCGCCGCGGAGGGCAACCCTGAGATCTCCCCGGCCCACCTGCTGACCACCCTGCTCTCCCAGACGGGTGGCACCGCCGCACCCCTGCTCGAAGCCGTCGGCGCCGACTGGCGCACGCTGCGGGCACGGGCCGAGGAGCAGCTCGCGGCGCTGCCGAAGGCGCAGGGCGCGACGGTGGGGGCGCCGTCGAGCTCCCGCCAGCTCCTCACGGTGCTCAACACCGCCGCCCAGCACGCCAACCGGCTCGAAGACCTCTACGTCTCCACCGAGCACCTCCTGGTCGGCCTGGCCGCCGACGGCGGCCAGGTGGCCGAGCTGCTCAAGTCCCAGGGCGCGACGCCGCAGGCGCTGCTCGACGCGTTCGAGAAGGTACGCGGGCACGCCCGCGTCACCAGCGAGACCCCTGAGGACACCTACCAGGCGCTGGAGAAGTACGGCGTCGACCTGACCGAGCGCGCCCGCGCCGGCAAGCTCGACCCTGTCATCGGCCGCGACTCCGAGATCCGCCGCGTCGTCCAGGTGCTCAGCCGGCGCACCAAGAACAACCCGGTGCTCATCGGCGAGCCCGGCGTCGGCAAGACCGCGGTCGTCGAGGGCCTGGCCCAGCGCATCGTGGCCGGCGACGTGCCCGAGTCGCTGCGCAACAAGCGGCTGATCTCGCTCGACCTGGGCGCGATGGTGGCCGGCGCGAAATACCGCGGCGAGTTCGAGGAGCGGCTCAAGGCCGTGCTCTCCGAGATCAAGGAGAGCGACGGGCAGATCGTGACGTTCATCGACGAGCTGCACACCGTCGTGGGCGCCGGGGCCGCCGAGGGCGCGATGGACGCGGGCAACATGCTCAAGCCGATGCTGGCCCGCGGCGAGCTGCGCATGATCGGCGCGACGACGCTCGACGAATACCGCGAGCGCATCGAGAAGGACCCGGCGCTGGAGCGCCGCTTCCAGCAGGTCTACGTGGGCGAGCCCTCGGTCGAGGACACGATCGCGATCCTGCGTGGGCTGAAGAGCCGCTACGAGGCCCATCACCAGGTGCAGATCGCCGACAGCGCGCTGGTGGCCGCCGCCGCGCTGTCCGACCGCTACATCACCAACCGCTTCCTCCCCGACAAGGCCATCGATCTGGTCGACGAGGCCGCCTCGCGGCTGCGCATGGAGATCGACTCCCGTCCCGTGGAGATCGACCAGCTCCAGCGCAACGTCGACCGGATGAAGATGGAGGAGCTGGCCCTGTCCAAGGAGACCGACGAGGCCTCCGTCCAGCGGCTCGAACGCCTCCGCAAGGAGCTGGCCGACCGCCAGGAGGAGCTCAACGCCCTCGTCGGCCGCTGGGAGCACGAGAAGGCCGGGCTCAACAAGGTCGGTGAGCTGAAGAAGCAGCTCGACGAGGCGCGCGGCGCCGCCGAGCGGGCGCAGCGCGACGGCGACTTCGAGGCCGCCTCCAGGCTCATGTACGCCGAGGTGCCCCGGCTGGAGCAGGCGCTGAAGGCCGCCTCCGACGCGGCGCCGCCGGACAACGCCATGGTCAAGGAGGAGGTCGGGGCCGACGACATCGCCGAGGTGATCTCGTCGTGGACCGGCATCCCCGCGGGGCGGCTCCTGGAGGCCGAGACGGCCAAGCTGCTGCGCATGGAGGATGAGCTGGGCAGGCGGCTGATCGGGCAGCAGAAGGCCGTACAGGCCGTCTCCGACGCCGTACGCCGCAGCCGGGCGGGCATCGCCGACATCGACCGGCCGACGGGCTCGTTCCTGTTCCTCGGGCCCACGGGGGTGGGCAAGACCGAGCTGGCCAAGGCGCTGGCGGAGTTCCTGTTCGACGACGAGCGGGCGATGACCCGGATCGACATGAGCGAATACTCCGAGAAGCATAGCGTGGCCAGGCTCGTCGGCGCTCCTCCCGGCTACATCGGCTACGAGGAGGGCGGCCAGCTCACCGAGGCCGTCCGGCGGCGCCCGTACACGGTCGTGCTGCTGGACGAGGTCGAGAAGGCCCATCCCGAGGTCTTCGACATCCTCCTCCAGGTGCTCGACGACGGGCGGCTGACCGACGGGCAGGGCCGCACGGTCGACTTCCGCAACACGATCCTGATCCTCACCTCCAACATCGGGTCGCAGTTCCTCATCGACCCCAAGCTGGAGAACGGCGCCAAGCGCGAGGCCGTCATGGGCGCGGTGCGGAACTCGTTCAAGCCGGAGTTCCTCAACCGGCTCGACGACGTGATCCTCTTCGACGCGCTGGGCACGGAGGAGCTGGCGCAGATCGTCGACCTGCAGGTCGAGCGGCTGGCGCGGCGCCTGGCCGACCGCCGGCTGGCGCTGGAGGTCACGCCCGCCGCCCGCGAGTGGCTGGCCCTGACGGGCTACGACCCGCTGTACGGCGCCCGTCCGCTGCGCCGCCTGGTCCAGTCCGCCATCGGCGACAAGCTGGCCAAGGCCGTGCTGTCGGGCGAGGTCGTGGACGGCGACAAGGTCAAGGTCGACCTCGGGGACGACGAACTCCTGATCCAGCGCGCCTGACGGCGTTCTCCCGGAGCCCGGGGACCCTGGCGGGGTCTCCGGGCTCCGGCGCGTCGTCCTGCTCCGCGCGTGGTTTCGGCACGTGGTGGCCCTGGCCGGCGTGTCATGTCAGGGTCATCCGGCCACGTCTTTGGTAAGGTCCGGTCCACTCTTCGGACAAGCCGCACGCCCGCGGCCGAATGTGTGACTACGTTCAGCGTTCGTCGGATCACCGAAAACGATCAGGGACGTGACGTGTCATCTCAGAAGATCCGGAGCATCATCGCGGTGGCCACTCTGACCGCGGGCATCACCTGGCTGGCCGCGACCCCCTCGACGGCCGACATGTGCAAGGGCGGGGAGCCGGCCCTGCTGTCGCCCAAGTCGATCGCCACGTACTGTGAGGAGCGCACCCAGGTGCGCCTGGACGAAACCGGCGCCCGCGGCGGCAAGCTGGTCACCACCGAGAGCAACAAGCTCGCCATGGCGGCCGGGGAGATGGCCAGGCAGCTCGGCCTGACGGGGCTGGCCACCGGGCGCGAGGCGCTCGGCATCGCCGACCTGGGCGGGCTGGCGGCGAACTGGGGCATGCCCTCGCTGTTCTCGGCCTCGCCCGCGCTGTTCCCCGTGGTGCCGGGTTCGACCTCGATGAAGGATCTGGCGACCGCGGCCGAGGTGCCCGCGCTGCCCGCCCTCCCTGTGCTGCCGCAGACGCCGCTGGTGGCCAAGCTGCCCGCCGAGATGCCGCTCGGGAACACCGCTCCGCACCAGAACCGCGTCGCGGGCTCCGCCGTCGAGTCGCCGCTGGACCTGAAGGAGCCGGTCGCGGAGGTCGGGTCCCAGGTGGTCGACATCCTGCTGCCCAAGGCGGTGCAGAGCGTCGAGGGCACCTCGATGCTGCCGGGCGGCCAGCCCGCCGTGGACGGGTTCACGGGGCTGGCGCGGGAGCTGGGACTGCGCTGAACCACCCACACCTGATTCACCCGCAGCCGGGCCGCCCCGAAGCGGCCCACACCACCCGACCCGCCCGAAGGCGCCCCAGGGGGCCTGAGCCGTCCTGGGAGCCGAGGCGGGCCGGGTGGTGGGGTGGTCAGCGGGCGAGGGCGTCCAGCTCGTCCTCAGGGAGCCCGAGGTCGACCCGGATGCGGTAGCGGGTGCGCAGGAGCGCCCCCTGCTCCGGATCGTTCTCGTCGCATCCCAGGACCGCCTGGGTGGCCCATTCGAGCCCTCCCTGGAGGTCCCCGTAGGCGACCAGCGTCTCGGCGATCGTATGAGCGGTCGCCGTGGAGACGCCGCCCTCCGCGCGTATGGTCTCGATGACCTCCCTAGCCTCATCGGGCCGGTCGAGCTCGAAGAGCGTGTCGGCGATGCCGGCGCGCGGGTCGAAGCCCGCCTCGCCGCCGTCCTCGACCGCGCGCTGGAAACACTCCATAGCGCGCGCCGGCTGGCCTGCCGCCCGCCATTCTTCGGCAGCGAGGACCAGGATGGACGCCCTGGAGACGTCGCCCGACGAATAGCCGAGCGCTACGTCGTACAGCCGACTGGCCAGGGAACTGTGGTCGTCGGCCAATAGGGCCTGCTCAAGCAGACGATCAAGGTGCTCACGGGTCACATGCGCCACACCGCGAGACTACCGAGCCAGTCGGCGCTTTGCCCGGTCAATGCGCATCGCCGGTCAGTCACAAATTAGGTAACGCCGCGTCCAATAGTGCTGACCCTGAGCGTGTCCGCCCAGGTGACAGGGCATATACGGGTCGCTTTGCTGCTACGCGAGCAAGGGGGCTGTGATGGGCGTGTCCAAGCAGATGACCTTCACACTGGCCTGTGTCGTCGTGTTGGCGGCCCTCGTCCCCGGTGTGGCGGGTTATTTGTCGGCCCGATTGGAGGCCATCGAATCCGCGGAGCGCAACTTGCATGCCCTGGAGGCAAGGCTGCATGTCCGCGAGGCGAGGGAAGCCCGTCCCGCCTCGATGTCGTCACCATGCCTGCGGACGCCGGCCACCCCGCGGTTCCAGCAGGTGCCCGCGATCGCCCTCGGCGAGCACGGGAGACGGGTGCCTGCCTGGCTGGCAGGCCTGATCAAGGAAGTGGCGGACTTCAGGCCGGACTAGCGGACCGGCCAGGACCGCAGCTGGCGCGACAGGAAGCCCCGGATCAGCTGTTTGGCCGCGTCGATGATCTCCGGCGAGCCCTTGGGGTCGCGGCGGAAGGCCAGCTTGAGCACGGCGTCGCCGGCCTCGACCGCCACCAGCACGGCCAGGTCGAGCTCCGGGCTGTCGGCCAGCCCGAACTCCTTGAGCAGCAACCCCCGCAACCGCCCCGCGATCACGGTGTTGTTGTCGGAGTCGGAGTCGAGCAGGTTGAGGTCGACGGCGTCGCCGAAGTGGAGGCTCTTGAAGCCGGGGACCGTCCTGTGCATGTCGACGTACTCGTCGATGATCGCGTCGATGGCCTCCCACCAGCCGCGATATTCCTCCGTGAGGAACCTGCGGTCGACCCTGCGCACGAACTCCTCGACGTTGCGCCGGGTGAGCTCCTGCGTGACGGCCCGTTTGTCGGGGAAGAACTGGTAGATCGACCCGATCGCGACCCCTGCCCGCTCGGCGATGCGAGTGGTGGACAGGGCCTCGTATCCGGTCTCGTCGAGTAGCTCCGCGCACGCGTCAAGCATCCGCTCCACGCGGCGTGCGCTGCGGCGCTGGGCCGGCTGGCGCCTGAGTGCTCTGGGCTGGGCGCAATCATCATCGAGTTGCGGCGAGGACACGCAGTCATCTTCTCCCGGATGGGCGATCGTTACCTGCCAATTCCTGGATTTCTTATGGTTCCGCTCCGACGGGCGAGCGCACGCATCGTTCCAGGCGAAATCCGGGAAAGGGCATACCCGATTTTCCCCTCCAGGTTGACCGGTACGACGGCCTGATTCCGATGTACGGCGCGCAGAATGTGGGCGGCCACCCGCTCGGCGGGATAGCCGCGCCGCGCCAGGCCCCGTACGGCGTCTTCGCGCAGGTCAGCGCCCACGTACGTGGCGTTGCGCGCGATCGGCGTCGAGACGAACCCCGGGCAGACGGCGCTCACCCCGATCCCGTGCCCGGCCAGCTCGGCCCTGAGGCAGTCGCTGAGCATCTTCACGGCCGCCTTGGAGGTCGAGTACGCGGGCAGCAGCCGGGACGGCGCGAACGCCGCCAGAGAGGCGACATTGACGATGTGGCCGCCTTCGCCGCGTTCGACCATGGCGGCGCCGAAGAGCCGGCATCCGTGGATGACGCCCCACAGATTGACGTCGACGGTCCTGCGCCAGTCGTCCACCGTATGATCAAGAAAAGACCCGGCGACGGCGATCCCGGCATTGTTCACCACAATGTCCGGCACTCCATATTGAGCGATGATATTTCGCGAAAAATCTTCCATTTGGTCGATATTCGATACATCGACCTGCACGGCGTGCCCCGTACCCCCGAGGTCCTCGGCGATGGCGTCGGCGGCCCGCGCCGCCGCGTCCGCGTCGATGTCCGCGCACACCACCTCGGCGCCGTGGGCCGCGAACGCCCGCGCCGTCGCCAGCCCGATCCCGGACCCCGCGCCGGTGACCACCACCAGCCGCCCGTCGAAGGCCCGCCGCGACCCCCGCACGGCGTGGGCGCCGTCGGCGAACTCGGCGATCATCCGGGCCACCGCCTCGGGACGGCTCCGGTGCGCCCAGTGCCCGGCCGCCACCTTCCGGTGCCGGAGCCTGGGCACCCACTGCCCGATCGAGGCCAGCAGCGCCGGGGTCACGAAGGCGTCCCGCGTGGCCTCGATGATCTGCACGGGCACGTCGCCGACGCCCGGATCGCCGTCCGCGCCCATGTTCCGCCGGTACATCCAGAGCCCGTTGCGCCCGTCCTCGGCCAGCGTCGGCGCCGGATGTCCCGGCCGTGGCGCGATGCCCTCGCGCCGCAGCGTACGGGAGATGATCCCCGGCATGACCGAGCCCCACGCCAGCTCCGGCACCACCGGAACCTGAAATGCCCCGATATACCAGGACTTGATGCGCTGCGCCGTGACGTCCCACCGCTTCCCGTGCCGCAGGAAATGCGCGGCCTGCCGCAGCCCTGGCCCGCCCAGGCTCGTGAAGGACGCGATCCGTTCCCGGATCCCGGCCCGCCCGATGGCCTCCCAGCCCTGGAGCGACCCCCAGTCGTGCCCCACGAGATGCACCCTGGAGGCGCCCACGGCGTCGATCACGGCGTCAAGGTCGGCGATCAGGTGGTCGAAGTCATAGTCCCGGCTGTCCCGTGGCGCCGCGGACTCCCCCGCCCCGCGCACGTCGTACCGGACGACGTGGTAGCGCTCGCGCAGGAGCGCGGCCACCTCGTCCCAGACGCGATGCGTGTCGGGGTAGCCGTGGAGCAGCAGCACCGTCGGGTTCGCCGGGTCGCCCTCCTCGAAGACCGCCAGCCGCACGTCACCGGACTCGACCCATCGCATCGCGACCTCCTATTGGACGGATCGTCCAGTAGCATAGATCCTTCAGGGGCGCGCGGCCAGCCCGGCGCAGGAGCGCAGCGCCTTCCAGTCCGCGACCGCCTGGGTCCGCGCGGGCCCCGTCATCGGGACGGGCACACCCCCTTGGATGGTGGCCGGGGTCCAGCTGTCCTTGAGCACCTTCCGCCCGTTGATGGTCAGCGTCAGGACGCCGGTCCGGCCCGTGGTGCCGGGGGTGGAGTTGTAGAAGACGAAGTTGCCCATGCCGTAGTTGACGTACGCGTTGTCCAGGTACCCGGATCCGAGCAGGATGTGCGCGTGCCCGCCGACCACCACGTCGGCGCCCGCCTCGACCAGTTTGGGGGCCAGCGAGAGCTGCGCCGGGTTCGGGCACTTCTGCATCTCGGTGCCCCAGTGCAGGTGGACGATCACGGTGTCGGAGTTCTTCCGCGCCTGCCGCACCGCCCGCAACAGGCTGACCTCGTCCTTGGCCGAGGCCAGCCCGCCCTTGTCGGCGGTGGCCGTCCACGACTGGATGAACTCCGCGTCCAGCACCTGCGTGGCCCCGATGATGGCCACCCGGTTGCCGTTCACGGTCTTGCGGAACGGCCTGTACGCCTGCGCCGCGTCCTTCCCGATCCCCACCACGGGGAACTTGCTGGTCCTGATCGCCGCCAGCGTGTCCGCCAGACCGGTCTCCATGTAGTCCATGCCGTGGTTGTTGGCCATGGACACGACGTCGACCCCGGCGGCCTTCAGCGCGGTGAAGGCGGTCGGCGGCGCCCGGAACGTGAACTGCTTCCCCGGCGCCGGCGTCCCGCCCGTGGTGATCGCCGTCTCCAGGTTCACCATGGATAAGTCGGACTTGCGCAGCACGCTCGCGATCGGCCCGAGCGCCGTGCTCGGGCCGGCCAGCCGTCCCCGCAGCATCCCCTCGAAGTGCACGTCCCCGCCGAAGGAGATCGTGTACGGCCGCCGCTTCGGCTTGGGCTTCGCCGTCGGCGACTCGGCCACCTGCTGGTCCACCTGCTTGCTCTGCGGCTCCTTCTCGGGGGCCGATGAGCAGGCCACCAAGGACGCGGCGACGGCGAACAACGGGAGGGCACGGGGGAATCTCATCTGCCGCCACTTCCGCTCGAATCCGGTCGTTTAGGGATTGAGCATGCCATGCAGGGCGGATTACCGCGCAGGCTCCCCCTTCTCCAGCAACCCGCGCATCGCCTCCCGGGTCGCGTCGTCCATCGGCGTGTACACGACCAGCCGGATCTCGGCCACGGCCGTGAGGCTGGTCGTGCTGAAGCGCAGCTCCCCCAGCTCCACGTGCTTGAACCGCTTCACCCTCGGCCCCGGCTCGGCCACGTCCTGCCTGGCCCACAACCGCGCGAACTCGGCGCTCTCCGAGCTGAGCCGGCGGACGAAGTCCTGCCAGCACGGGTCGTCCACGTGGCGGCTGTAGGCGCCCCTGAACACCGCCACGGTCCGCGCCAGCTCCTGGTCGCGGTTGAGCAGCAGGGTCGTGGGAGCGGGGGTGAGACAGGTGTACCAGAGCGAGTTTCGCTCGCCCTCCGGCGCGCTGACCAGCTCGGGGAACACGGCGGCGTAGGCGGCGTTCCAGGCCAGGGCGTCGCACCGGCTGTTGGTCACGGCGGCGGGCATGTCGCCGAGCCGGTCGAGGATCTGCCGCATCTCGGGCGTCACCTGGCCCGAGTCGGTGTCGGCCGGGCTCTGCGCCTGGCCCGCCAGCCGGTAGAGGTGCTGGCGCTCGGCGGCGTCGAGCCTGAGCGTACGGGCGATCGCGTCCAGCACCTGGGCGCTGGCGTTGATCGGGCGGCCCTGCTCCAGCCACGTGTACCAGGTCACGCCGACGCCCGCGAGCTGGGCGACCTCCTCGCGCCGCAGGCCGGGCGTCCGCCTGCGCGGTCCCGGCGCGAGGTCGACCATCTCGGGGGTGATCCGCTCGCGACGCGTACGCAGGAACGCCGACAGGTCGATGCGCTTTGCCTCTGCCACGCTCATGTCTCCACTATGGGGCGAACCACCAAATCCTATCCAGTTACCGCCAGTACCAGTATAAGTGGGCTCTCGTTACTGGTACTGGATCCCCGGCAGACTGCTACGCATGACGCAAACTGCCGCTATTTCCCCTTCTGTGGACACCAAACCGCAGAAGGGGAACCGGGCCAGCGGCCTGCTCCTTGCGATCATCCTCGTGGGGCAGTTCCTGGCCATCCTGAACGTCAACATCGTCAACGTGGCCACCCCGACCATCGAGTCCGACCTGCACTCCTCAGGCGCCGGGCTGCAGATGATCGTCGCCGGATACACCATTGTCTATGCCGTCCTGTTGATCACCGGAGCCAGGGTCGGCGACCTGTTCGGCTACCGCAACGCATTCCTGGGCGGGTTGGCGCTGTTCACGGTGACCACGCTCGGCGCGGGCCTGGCGCCCTCGACGGGCTGGCTGGTGGCCGCCCGCCTGCTGCAGGGCGCCGGGGCGGCGATGATGATGCCGCAGGTCCTGACGTTGATCCAGCGCAACTACCACGGCGCGGCCAGAGGCCGGGCGATGGGTCTGTGGTCGCTGGTGATCAGCGGTGGCATCGTGATCGGTCAGGCTTTCGGCGGGATCCTGCTGGGTCTGGGCGCGGGCTGGCGAGTGGTGTTCCTGGTGCTGGTGCCGATCGGCGCGCTGCTGATGGTGGCCGGGATGAAGGTGCTGCCCGCCGACGAGGGCGGAGGCCGGACGGGCCTCGACCCATGGGGCCTGGTGTCCCTGTCCGCGGCCGTGCTCCTGCTCGTCGTGCCGCTGGTCCTGGGCCGCGAGCTCGGGTGGCCGGCGTGGGGCTGGATCTCGATGGCGCTGAGCGTGGTGACGTTCTTCGCGTTCGTCCGCATCGAGCGCTGGGTGACGGCCCGCGGCGGGCGTCCCCTGGTGGACGCGCGGGTGCTGCGCGCGCCCGGCATGCGGCCGGGGCTGGCGATCCTGCTGTTCGGCCCGGCGACCTGGGGCGCGTTCCTGTTCACCTCGGCCCTGCACCTGCAGGGCGAGCTGCACCTGACGCCGCTGTCCTCCGGCATGATGCTGGTGCCGTGCGCGCTGGCCTTCGGCCTCGTCGGGCTCCTCTGGCCGCGCCTGCCGCTCCGCCTGCAGCGCCCGCTGGTGCCCTTCGGCTACGTGGTGGCCGCCCCCGCCTACCTCGGGCTGGGACTCGCCGCCGGCGGCGGCCTCCCGTACGCGGTCATGAGCGCCCTCGTCGGCGCCGGGCTCGGCGTGCAGGTCGCGGTGACGAACATGGCGACCGAGCAGGTGGACGACGCCTACGCGGCGGACGCGAGCGGCGCGCTGCTCACCGTGATGCAGCTCGGGCAGGTCATCGGCGTCTCCACGGTCGGAACGCTGTTCATCACGCTGAGCCAGGGCCACGGCACGGTGTCCGCCTCGCTGGTCTCCTCCATCGCGATGGCGGGCCTCGCCGTGGTCGCGGGGCTGAGCTCGCTCTTCCTCGTACGGCGCCGCGTACCGGCCGCATAAACCGGGCCCGGGAATTTCCCCCACAAAGCAAGACGGCCCGCGCCCCCATAACCGGGGGCGCGGGCCGTCTTATGCACTCCGGGAAAAGAATTCCCGGAAAGAAACCTCAATCTGCGAAATATCCCTGAGCCGTCCTGCCGCGCGAGAAGAAATTGCTGCGGCGGTTACGGTTTTTCAGGCACCTGGTACGAGCGTGGCCAAGTCGAACTCGCCCTCACGCACTCCCGCGGTGAAGGCGGCCCACTCCTCAGGAGTGAAGACGAGAACGGGCCCGTCCTGCTCCTTGCTGTCCCTGAGCGCAACGTTGCCGTCAGCCAGGGGGGCGACCTCGACGCAGGCCGATGCGCCGTTGCAGAATCTGCTCTTCCGCCAGGCGGCCGCCGTAGTGTGGATGTACATTCTCTCCCCAAATGCGTAAAGGGGCTCCGTTGCCCCTTCCTGAGGTCTCGCCGTTAACGTCTCCACAGCATGGCCTTCCGCTGGATAAGAACGCGTGATTCGTCCTCGTCCAGGGCCTCCGACTTGATATGGTCGAAAGCCGCTTCGTACCCGGCCACCCGTTCGAGATCATCGACGAAGTGAGCAGTATACAGCTGCTCTAGGTACACAACATCATCAAATGCCGCAAACTTAAGATGAATAAACGCACCGGTGTTAACCGGATGAAGTGAGTCCAGGGTCAGGACGTGAATGCTGACGTGCGGCAGCAGGGAGACCTCCAGGAGATGCTCCATCTGCTCGCGCATGACCGAGGGCTCGCCGAAACGGCGTGTCAGCGCCGACTCGTCGAGAACCACCGTCAGCTCGCAGGGATCGGCCCGGTGCAACACCCGCTGCTGCCTGTCGAGGCGGGCTTCGACCCGGCTCCTGACACCGCTGTGCGTGATGCGCGCGATGCCACGGGTCGCCAGGATGACCTCCCTGGCATAATCCTCGGTCTGCAAGGTGCCAGGCACGATCTGGGGTTCCCAGTTGCGCTGGAATTTCGCCTCGGCCTCTAACCCGAGGAATCTTGTGTACTCCTCAGGTAGGGCGTCCTCGTAATCTTCCCACCAGCCGCGCTGCTCCGCATCCCGCAACAGGCCGAAGAGCTCGTCAAGTTTCTCCTCGTCCACGCGGTAAAGCTGCGCCATGACCTTGATGTCGTCGGCGCTGGGCATGGTCTTGGCGGCCTCGATGCGGCTGACCTTGCTCGCGGACCAGCCGAGCTCGCTGGCCGCCCTGGCCCCGGTGAGCTTCTTCCGCTCCCGGAGGAGGCGCAGCTCCTGACCGAGCCGGAGCCTGCGTACAGTCGGACTGCCCTGCTGCGATGGCACCGCCACTCTCCTTGTTCGGGAATGAAGGTGTAGCCGGTGGGGATCGTTTGGGGCCCGGCTTTTGGGGCCGTTCGCCCAATCTTACACTGCAAGTTGCATGTGGAGTGCCGCTCGTCCTTGTCAGAAGGCTTTCATGGGGAGAGCGTAGGGGCAAGACGAACTACGGCCAGGGGTGGGCCTGGGGTGGAACATCTCCCGTTGCACGCCGTGCATGACACTTCTGGTGCAAGTTGCACGGCAAGAGGTGAAGAAATGTAAATCTTCCCTTGCTTAAAGTATTGCAGCATCGCTCACCTCGGGGGACGATCGGTTCCAGGAGGGTTCTCGAGTGGTGAGGAGGCCGGGCATGACGACACGGCCGTACACATCGGGCCTTCCGACTTCGATCGCGCGGCCCCGCCCGGGCCGCCTCGCCGGCAACGTCGCCGCCCCGGATACGAAACTCCGCCCCAGGGAGGCCGCTTGCCGGAAGGACTTCGGAATCGCCTGAAGAACTCAGCGAGAGTCCGCTCATTCGAGCCTGGAAAAAACCGGGCCGAGGCTGACCACCAGCGCGCCGCATTCGGGCTGCCACCCTGCGGCGAGACCGGTCATCAGCCGTCGGTCCGGCGAAGAAGCCACCTCTGAAAATGCCGCGAAAGGGGTCTTCTCATGTACTCACAAGGTACCAAGGGACTCGCCCGAATCAAGTGCCGGATCCGAGAGCTTATGGCTTGGGCCGATCGCGAGATCTGCATGGAGCCCGACGAGTTCGCCCACCACGTCGGATGGACCGTGAGCAGGACCGGGTTCGGCTCCCGTCGCTACCGCGACCCACGGTTCGACCAGCTCAGCGTGCCACAGCGCGTGACGGAGGAGGTGTCCTGACGTGCCGAGGAACCCGCGCAACCAGATCTACCCCGCCAACGAGGACCTTCCCGCCGCCGGGCGCGGCGGGCCGCTGGTCAGGCTGTGGCGGGTCCGTACCGAGCTGATGCTGCTCGCCGCGCTGGCGCTGCTGACGCTCACCCTGCTGGGGGCCACCCAGGAGGGCCGGTGGTGGCCGTTCGTCCTGCTGACGAGCGCCGTCTCGGTGCCGGCCGCCACCAGGAGCGGGCGCAACTGGGTGAGCGCCCACTTCTGGTGCGTGGTCTCCAGGCACCGCCTGCACCGGGTCTGCCTGGAGACCACGATGCACACCAGGGCCGGGCGGATCCCGCTGGTGCTCTGGATCACGCCGACGACCACGGGCGAGAAGGCCCTGATCCTGACCAGGGCCGGCATCTCCGCCGAGGAGTTCGAGGCGTACAGCGAGGAGATCGCGGCCGCCTGCTGGGCCAGGAGCGCGAACGTCTACCGGCACCGGCGCCGGGCCCAGTTCGTGATCGTGGAGATCGTCAGACGCGACGAGGTCCCGGGGGCGACCTCTCCCGGACTCGACCGGCTGTACGGCAGACGGGCCTGGATCTCGCTGAGACCCGACCTCGAGGAGCCGCCTGATCTGCGCGCACCGGCCGCGCTGGCCAAGGCGGGCTGAGGACCTGGGGGAATCCGGGACATTTCCCCGGGTGGGAAGCCCCGGAGACCGCGGGGGCTCCGGGGCTTCCCCATGTGCGCGGTACGGGCCAAGATGAGTTCAGCTGGCGAACTCAGGAGTCGTGATGACGTCGACCGTCCACCGGACCTGTCCCCTCTGCGAGGCCGTCTGCGGCCTGACGCTCACCCTCGACGAGGGCGGGCACGTGACCAGCGTCCGCGGCGACAAGGACGATCCGTTCAGCAAGGGGTTCATCTGCCCGAAGGGGGCCAGCCTCGGCCGGCTCGACGAGGACCCCGACCGGCTGAGCAGGCCGCTGATCAGGGAGGGCGACCTGTGGCGCGAGGTCGGCTGGGAGGAGGCGTTCGCCGCCGTCAAGGCGGGCCTCGACCGGGTCGCCGACCGCCGGTCCGCCGCGATCTACCTCGGCAACCCGAACGCCCACAGCATGGCGGGCGCCCTGTACGGCGCGCCCCTGATCAAGGCGCTCGGCACCCGCAACGTCTACTCCGCCAGCACCGCCGACCAGATGCCCAAGCACGTCGCGAGCGGGCTCATGTTCGGGCACCCGCTGGCCATCCCGGTCCCCGACCTGGACAGGACCGACTACCTGCTCATGCTGGGGGCCAACCCGCTGGAGTCCAACGGCTCGCTGTGCACCGCGCCCGACTTCCCCGGGCGGCTGAAGGCCCTGCGCGGCCGCGGCGGCCGGCTCGTCGTGGTGGACCCGCGCCGTACGCGCACCGCCGCGCTGGCCGACGAGCACGTCTTCGTCCGCCCCGGGACGGACGCCTACCTGCTGTTCGGCATCGTCCACACGCTGTTCGCCGAGGATCTCGTCAAGCCGTCACACCAGGTCAACGGGTTGGCCGAGGTGCGCGAGGCGGCCAAGCACTTCCCGCCGGAGGCGGTCTCCGGGCGCACCGGGGTGCCCGCCGAGGTGATCGTGCGGCTGGCCAGGGAGCTGGCGGCAGCCCGTACGGCCGCCGTCTACGCCAGGATCGGCACCTGCACGGCCGAGTTCGGCACGCTGGCCCAGTGGCTCGTGGACGTGCTCAACGTGCTCACCGGCAACCTCGACCGGCCGGGCGGCGCCATGTTCCCCAAGCCCGCGACCGAGTTCGGCGCGCGACGCAGGCCGTACACGGTGGGCCGGTGGAAGAGCCGCGTCAGGGAGCTGCCGGAGAGCAACGGCGAGCTGCCGGTGGCCACGCTCGCCGACGAGATCGAGACGCCCGGCGAGGGGCGGGTCACGTTCCTGATCACGGTGGCGGGCAACCCCGTGCTGTCGGCGCCCCACGGGGCCAGGCTCGACGCGGCCTTCGGGCGGCTCGACTTCATGGTGAGCGTGGACCCGTACCTCAACGAGACCACCAGGCACGCGAACGTCATCCTCCCGCCACCGCGGATGCTGCAGTCGGGCCACTACGACTTCGCGCTGCTCGGGTTCGCGGTCCGCAACTACGCCCGCTACTCGCCGCCGCTGCTGCCACTGGACGGGCAGCCCTCCGAGGCCCAGATCCTGGCCAGGCTGGCCATGATCGCCTCGGGCCTGGAGGGGGACCTGGACGAGTTCGTGATCGGCGAGATGCTGCGCAAGGCCACCGAGACGCCCGGCTCCGGGGTCGAGGGACGGGACGTGGCCGGGCTGCGCGCCGAGCTGGAGGGCGAGACGGGCGGCGAGCGCCGGCTGGACCTCATGCTCAAGCTCGGCCCCTACGGCGAGTGGACCGGCAAGGGCGACCTGTCGCTGCGCAAGCTGCTCGACAACCCGCACGGCCTGGACCTCGGCCCGCTGGAGCCCCGGCTCGGCGAGGTGCTGAAGACCGCCTCGGGCCTGATCGAGCTGGCGCCGCCGCAGATCGTCGAGGACGTGGAACGGCTGCGCGGCAAGCTGGAGGAGGACCCGCCGGAGATCGTCCTGATCGGGCGGCGCCACCTGCGCTCCAACAACAGCTGGCTGCACAACGTGGGCCCGCTGGTCGGCGGCAGCAACACCTGCACGCTGCAGATCAACCCGGCCGACGTGACCAGGCTCGGGCTCGACGGCGAGGCGGTGGTCCGCTCCGCGAAGGGGCAGCTCACGGTGCCGCTCGAACCCACCGACACGATCATGCCGGGGGTGGTCAGCCTGCCGCACGGCTGGGGCCACGCGGGCAGCTCACAGAGCGTGGCGGCCGAGCACGCGGGGGTCAGCGTCAACACGCTCACCGACGAATCCACCGTCGACGTACTGAGTGGTAACGCAGTGTTCAACGGAGTTCCGGTCACGATTTCACCAACCGGGGTGATCATCGCACAATAGGGTGTCGCGCGTGACTATCGCGCCAGAAGAGGACCGCCTGAACGCCCAGATCGCCTTCGCCATCGAGATCGACAAGTTGAAGCGGATCATCCGCCGCAACCATTTGATGGACGGCTCGCGGCGGGAGAACACCGCCGAGCACTCCTGGTACGTGGGCACGTTGGCGATGATCCTCGGCGAGCATGCCCCACCCGGGACCGACCTCCAACGGGTGGTGGCCATGTTGCTCGTGCACGACCTGGTCGAGATCGACGCCGGCGACACGTTCATCTATGACCCCGTGGAGGTGGCCGCGCAGGCCGGCGCCGAGCGCGCCGCCGCCGACCGCATCTTCGGACTGCTGCCCGCCGACCAGGGGCAGTGGATGCGGGAGCTGTGGGACGAGTTCGAGGCCAGGAAGACGCCGGAGGCCAGGTTCGCCAAGGCGCTCGACCGTTTCTCCCCGATCCTGGCCAACCACCTCACCGAGGGTGGCACGTGGCCGCTGTTCAAGGTCAAGGCCGCACAGGTCAGGGAGAAGGTACAGATCATCGAGGAAGGTTCGCCGTCCCTCGGCGCGTACGCGCTGGAGCTGGTCGAACTCTCCGTGGCCAGGGGACACCTGTCCGAGTGATCCCCACATGGGCGGGGTAGGGGACTTGTCGTGAAAGAGGAAGTGCGAGCGAAACGTCGGCCGTTGCGGGGTTTGGCCGGGCCGGTTGCTCTCGCCGACCGGCTGGAGAAGTCCAAGACCCTGGACACGCCGATCAGAGTGCTGGCCAAGACCGTACGCCAGCGCATCCGTCCCGGCCGGCTACGTGACCTGCTGCACGGCGTCCCCACGGGCAAACCACTGCACCCGCCGCTGGCCACGGTCAGCCTGGGCTGCTGGCTGTCCGCGGCGGTGCTGG
Organism: Nonomuraea sp. NPDC052116; assembly: GCF_040680035.1. NCBI lineage: Bacteria > Bacillati > Actinomycetota > Actinomycetes > Streptosporangiales > Streptosporangiaceae > Nonomuraea > Nonomuraea sp. NPDC052116. The sequence goes on from NZ_JBFAWA010000020.1 coordinate 70,192, forward strand.
ACCTGACCGACGGCGATCCGCGGGCCTCGCGCGTGCTGCTGGCCACGGGCATCGCCAACGCGCTGCCCACGGCGGCGGCCGGGCTGACCGACTGGTCCTCTCTCCACCGCGAGCAGCAGCGCGTGGGCTTCGTCCACATGCTGTCGAACGTGGCCGCGCTGGGCCTGTTCTCCGGCTCCCTGCTGGCCCGGGTACGCGGGCGCGAGCAGATGGGCCGCACCCTGACCCTGGCCGGGCTCGGCCTGGCCGGGCTCGGCGGCTATCTCGGCGGCCACATGGCCTACCGGCAGGCGGCCGGGGCCAACCACGCCCCGCAGGTCTCCCACCTGGTGCCGCTGGGCTGGCACGACCTGTGCCTGCTCAAGGACCTGCCGGAGGGCCGGCCCGTCGCGCGGCGGCTCGGCTACATCCAGCTCTTCGTGCTGCGCCAGGGCGAGGCCGTCACCGTGCTCGCCGACCGCTGCCCGCACCTGGCCGGCCCGCTGCACCAGGGCAGGCTGGTCATGGAGAACGGGGAGGCGTGCGTGGTCTGCCCGTGGCACGGCAGCACGTTCCGGCTGGCCGACGGCTCGGTGCGGCACGGTCCTGCGACCGCCCCCGCGCCCATGTTCGAGACGCGGATCCGGCGTGACGGCACGCTCCAGGTGCGGCCGGGGTTGACCTGAAGTTCGCTTGAGGTTTTACCGTCGGCCCCATGAGCACGATTCTGGTGACCGGCGCGACCGGCAATGTCGGCAGGCATGTGGTGTCCCAGCTCGCGGGAGCGGGGCTGGAGGTGCGGGCCCTCGTCAGGGACCCCGGGCGGGCGAGGCTGCCCGAACACGTGGAGGTGGTGCGCGGCGACCTGTCCGCGCCCGAGACGCTGGAGCCCGCGCTGAAAGGCGTGGAGAGCGTGTTCCTGCTGTGGCCCGATTTCACGGCGGACGGCGCCGCCGAGGTGGTCACGGCCATCGCCGGGCAGGCGCGGCGCGTGGTCTACCTGTCGGCCAACGTGGCCGACGAGCCGGTGACGCACTACCACGAGATCGAGCGGCTGATCCGGCTCTCGGGGCTCGGGTGGACGTTCCTGCGGCCCGGCGGCTTCGCGGCCAACACGCTGGGCTGGGCCGGGCAGATCAGGCAGGGCGTGGTGCGCTGGCCGTACGGGCAGGCTTCGAGGCCCCTGATCCACGAGCGGGACATCGCGGCCGTGGCCACGCACGTGCTCACCTCGGCGGGCCACAACGGCGCCACGTACGTGCTGACCGGCCCCGAGCGGCTCACCCAGGCCGAGCAGGTGCGCGTGATCGGCGCGGCGACCGGGCGCGAGGTGCGCTGGGAGGAGCAGCCGCCGGAGGAGGCCCGCGAGCAGCTCATGGCCTCCTGGGGGAACGCGGTCTTCGTCGAGAGCGCTCTGAAGGCATGGGGCAGCTTCGTGACGGCTCCCGAGCAGGTCACCGACACCGTGGAGCGGCTGCTCGGCAGGCCCGCTCTGACGTTCGGCCAGTGGGCGGAGGACCACGTGGCGGACTTCAGCTGACCTCGTCCACGGGGTGCTCCACGAGGGCCAGGATGCGGCTGGACATGAACCTCGCCGTGCGCACCGGCGTGCCGGTGCGGGTGACCTCGCTCACCTCGACGAGCCCCCGCCTCGTGGTCACGTCGACCCGCCGCCCGGCGCGAGTGGCCCTGATCTCGTACGTACGCGGTGTGCCTCCGGCATCGATGACGATCTCTACCCAGTCGCCCTTCATGTACGGATTCATACCCGCAAACGCGACATTCTATCCGTACACCAGTACGAAAATCGCCGCAATGCCGACGCAGACGATGATCCCCCGGAGCACGGGCGCCGGGATGCGCCGCCCCACCCTGGCGCCCAGGAAGCCGCCCGCCACCGCGCCCATGGCCACCCCCGCCACGGCGAGCCAGTTCACGTGCGCGACCACGATGAACAGCGCGGCGGCCACGGCGTTGACGATCAGCGCGAGGACGTTCTTGGCCGCGTTCACCCGCTGGAGGTCGTCGTCGAGGAAGCTGCCGAGCAGCCCGATCAGCAGCACACCCTGCGCCGCGCCGAAGTACCCGCCGTAGATCCCGGCGGCCAGCACGCCGAACCACAGCTCCAGCCCTCCGTGCGGGTGCGCGTGCCGGCGCCGGTCGGCCAGCCACCGGTTGAGCCTGGGCTGGACCAGGACCAGCACGCAGGCCAGCGCGATCAGCGCGATGACGACGACCTGGAACACCGACGGGTCCAGGAACAGCAGCAGGATCCCGCCGGCCAGCGCTCCCAGGGCCGAGGCCAGGCCCAGGCGCAGGAGGCGTTCGCGCTGGCCCCGGAGCTCGGGGCGGTAGCCGTACGCGGCGGCGAACGAGCCCGGCACGAGCCCGATGGTGTTGGAGACGTTGGCGGTGACGGGATCGACGCCGATCGCCAGCAGCGTGGGGAACGTGATCAGGGAGCCTGACCCGACGACCGCGTTGATCGCACCGGCCACCATCCCGGCCACGCAGACCGCGGCCAGCTCCCACCCCGTCACAAGCCCTCCTTACGTGTCCGGGCTCTTAGGGGGTGTGAAGAGGCCGCCCAGATTCTCCAGAACTTTGCCCATCTCTGATGGGACGATCCAGATCTTATTGGCGTCGCCCTTGGCGATCTCAGGCAGGGTCTGCAGGTACTGGTAGGCGAGCAGGTGCTGGTCGGGCTGCCCCTCGTGGATGGCCTTGAACACCATGCCGATCGCGTCCGCCTGGCCCTTGGCCCGCATGGCCTGGGCCTCGGCCTCCGCCTGCGCGCGCAGCACGGCCGCCTCCGCCTCGCCGCGCGCCCGCAGCACGGCCGCCTGCTTCTCGCCCTCCGCCTGGAGGATCGCCGCCTGGCGCTGGCCCTCGGCGGTCAGCACGGCGGCGCGCTTGTCGCGGTCGGCGCGCATCTGCTTCTCCATCGAGTCCTGGATGGAGGAGGGCGGGTCGATGGCCTTGAGCTCGACCCTGTTGACCCGGATGCCCCACTTGCCCGTCGCCTCGTCGAGCACGCCGCGCAGCGCGGTGTTGATGTCCTCGCGCGAGGTCAGCGTGCGTTCCAGATCCATGCCGCCGACCACGTTGCGCAGCGTCGTGACCGTGAGCTGCTCGACGCCGATCAGGAAGTTCGCGATCTCGTACGTGGCCGCCTTCGGATTGGTGACCTGGAAGTAGATGACGGTGTCGATGGACACGACCAGGTTGTCCGAGGTGATCACCGGCTGCGGCGGGAAGGAGACCACCTGCTCCCGCAGGTCGATCATGTCCTTGATGCGGTCGATGAACGGCACCACGAGGTTGAGCCCCGGGGTCAGCGTCCGGTGGTAGCGCCCGAGGCGTTCGATGATGGCGGCAGTGGCCTGGGGGATGATGCGGACCGTTCGGGCCACTCCGAAACCCACCGCCGCGACCACGACAAGGGCGACGATGAGCTGCTCGACGGACATGGCGACGCTCCGAAGTCGAGGGGACCGACTCCGTTGATCCTATTTCCTTTCAGCTTTCGGCGGCTTTTATGTGGATAAATAGGGGGATTAGTGGGCGCGCGCGTACCAGCGGCCCTCGGCGCTGCGCTCCAGCGAGAGCGGCACCCCGAACGTCTGCGACAGGTTGTCGGGCGTCATCACGTGCTCCAGCGGCCCCTGCGCCACCACCGAGCCGTGCCTCAGCAGCAGCCCGTGCGTGAACCCGATCGGCACCTCTTCCACGTGGTGCGTCACCAGCATGAGCGTCGGCGAACGGTAGTCGCCCGCCAGCACCGAGAGCCGGCGCACCAGGTCTTCGCGCCCGCCCAGGTCGAGCCCGGCCGCGGGCTCGTCGAGCAGCAGCATCTCGGGGTCGGGCATGAGTGCGCGGGCGATCTGCACCCGCTTGCGCTCCCCCTCCGACAACGTGCCGAACCGCCGCCTGATCAGATGGGCCGCGCCCATCATGTCGATCAGCTCGACCGCCCTGGTCACGTCGTTGGAGTCGTACTCCTCCGTCCAGCGGCCCATGATCCCGTACGAGGCGGTCAGCACGAGGTCGATGACCTTCTCCTCCGGCGGGATGCGCTCGGCCAGCGCGGAGCTCGCCAGCCCGATCCGCGGGCGCAGATCGAAGACGTCCGCCTGTCCCAGCCGCTCCCCGAGCACCTCGACCAGGCCCTCGCTCGGGTAGAGCAACGTGGCCGCGACCTGCAGCAACGTGGTCTTGCCCGCGCCGTTGGGGCCGACGACGACCCAACGCTCGTCGGCGTTGACCGTCCAGTCGATGCCGCGCAGCAGGGCCGCTCCGTCCCGCCTGACGGCGACGTCCTGGAGCCGCAGCACCTGACCACCCATCCCCGATACCTCCTTAGGAGTCACGCTCGGGACAAACCTATTGCAGGGCGAGCGCATATCGTGGATCGGTGCGCCCTGAATCGCCTGTCTGTCCCTCCCTGGTCGCCTGGGGCAACGCGTGGCTCGCCGGTCACGTCGGTCTCGACGAGGCGGCTGACCACGTGGAAGCCGCCGGCGGTCCCACCGTGGCCGACGACGTCCCGTTGCGTAAATACCTCGCAAACCTGCGCTCCGACGGCCTGCGCGAGTTCCGCCTCGCGCTGCCCGCGCCCGGCGATCCGCTGGGGCTGTCGGGGCCCGCGCCGTTCAACTCGGCCGCGGTGGACGCCGGCGAGGCCGCCATCGCGGTGCTCGACGGCCGCAACCTCGGCCTGGTGCCGGTGCCCGACCTGCGCGGGTCGTCTTATGTCGGGGTACGCCTGGAGATCCACGACTCCGGGCCCGTACGCCATGATCTGCCATCGCTGTCCGAGGCCGAACGCGAGCTGTCGGAGGCCATGCGCTCGGCCACCGACACCCTGTCCGCCGTCGAAGGCCCCCTGCAGTCCCGCCCCTCGTCCGTCGGGCACCGGGGCGGCGAGCTGGCGCCCGGCTATCCCGCGCGGGCGCACCGCGTCTCCACCCTCGCCACGAGGCTGGCCACCGTGGTGCGACTGGCCGACGAGCGCGGGCTCACGTCGGGGCAGGTCGCCGCCCGCGCCACTGCCCTGCGCGACCTGGACCGGGCGGTACGCCGTGCGCTCGTGGCCGCCCATCACGCGATCTTCGAACCGCTCAGGAGCACGTAGCCGGCCCACTAAGAGCCGCTCGCGATCTTCCACAGCCTGACCACCTTGTCCTTGCCCGCGGACATGATGACCGCGTCCCCGTCGAGTGCGACGATGCCCACGGCGTACACGCCCTTCTTGTGAGCCTTGACCGGTTTGCCGAGCGTCTTGCGGGTCTCGGGGTCCCAGAGCCTGATCGTGCCGTCGGTGCCGCCGGACAGCAGCACCGTGCGGCCGTCGAGGGTGCCGAAGGAGAGCGAGTAAACGATCTTCTTGTGGCCGGAGAGGGTGGCGACGGTCTTGCGGCTCTTCGGATCCCAGAGCCTGATTTTTCCGTCTTTACCGCCAGATGCCACGACCGTCTTCCCACCCACCTTGCCGACCGCGACCGAGTACACGCCCCTGGAGTGGCCCTTGTACGCCTTCCCGTACGCCTTGCGCCGGGCCATGTCCCACATGCGCACCGTCTCGTCCTCGCTGGCCGAGATGGCGACGGCCCGGTCGCCCATGTGGGTGGCGCTGAGCCAGTTGACCGGCTTGCGGTGGGCCCTGATGATCTTGCCGGTGGACTTGCGCTTCTTCAGGTCCCAGAACCTCAGATAGCCGTCGGCGTCGCCGGTGACCGCGACGTACCTGCCCTTCACCTTGGTGACGGCGACCGCGTAGACGGCGTCCCCGTGCCAGCCGAGCACCTTGCCCTTGTGGGTCTTGAGGTTCCACAGGCGCACGCTGCCGTCGTACCCGCCGGAGACGGCCATGGGGGTCTTGCCGACCATCACGCAGGCGACGGCGTACACCTCCTCGCTGTGGCCCTTCATCGTGGCCAGCGACTTGTGCCCGGCCAGGTCCCACAGCCGCACCCGGCCGTCCTGCCCGCCGGTGACCAGCCACGCCTTGCCGCCCGCGGAGATCGCGGAGATCGTCTGGACGCCCTTGGTGTGGCCCTTGAACGACTTCCCGTCCTGCTTGCCGAGGACGGGGACGACCTTCTGCGTGGGGGTGACCGTCGGGGTGGGCGTGACCTGGGTCGGTGTCGGCGTCGGGGTCTCGGTCTGCGGCTGGGCCTGCGTCTGAGCCGGGCCCGCGCTCACGGAGGTGGTCGCCTGGGCCGCGTTCCCGCCGGTCGGCGCGCCGGTGCCGAACATCTTCGGCCCGAAGTACAGCACGCTCCCGGCCAGGGCCAGCGCCACGACGAGCGCGCCGGAGACCATGGCGGCCCGCCTGCGCCTGGCGTTGGTCTCGTCGGGCCGCTCCTCTGCCGGCGCATGCTTGAAGAACGCGTCATTGTCCCCCCGCCCGCCGGCCTCCCGCGCCGACGGCTTCCGGGCCGGGGGCTGCGCGGCCGACGGCTGCCGGGACGGGGGCGCCTGCCCCGGCCCTTGCCCCCGGCTCCCTTGCCCCTGGCCCTGCCCCTGGTTCCCTTGCCCCTGGCCCTGGCCCTGGCCCGGCACCGACGGCGCCCGCCCGGGCGGCCCCTCCCCTCCCGCAACCGCCCCCGACCCCGGCGCCACCGGGCCGGGCGCCGGTGGACGGGGCGCGGCCGGGTGGGGCGTGGCGCTCATCGGGTAGGGCGGCGGCACCTGTGACGGACCCGACGGAGGCTGCTGCCGAGGCACGTAAGGCACACCATGCGGCCCGCCCCCGTGCTGCGGTGCGCCACCGCGCTGCGGCCCGCCTCCATGCTGCGCCCCGCCTCCGTAGCCGGGCGTCGCACCCTGCCCCGGCACGCCACCCTGCCTCGGCGTGCCGCCGTAGCCCGGCGTCGCACTCTGCCCGCCGGGCGCGCCACCCTGCCCCCACGCGCCGCCCCGTCTCGGCCCGCCGCCCTGTTGCGGCGGCACGTAGGGCGCCGCAGGTGGTCCGGCCGCAGGGCCGTGGGACGGCGGATATGCCTCCCCCGACGGGTTCGCCCACCCGTACCCGCCAGGAGGGGCGGACGACGGAGGGCCACCGGGATTCGCCCACCCGCCGCCGCCCGGCGGAGCCTCGGGCGCGGGCCCGGGGTTCGCCCAGCCGGCGGCAGGCGAGGGCGGATCCGGCGGGGTCTGCTCGGCCGCGAGTTGCGAGCCCGTGTTGAGCACGTCCTCGGGCCGCGGCGGCTCCCCCTCGTTCGCCAGCAGCGCGAACAGCACGTCGGCCGCCACGGGCCGCTCGTCGGCCCGCTTGCGCAGGCACGACCCCACGACCGGCCGCAGGGTCTCGGGCAGCGCCGAGAGGTCGGGCTCCTCGTGCATCACCCGGTAGACGACCGCGGGCAGGCTGTCCTGGCCGAACGCGGGCCGCCCCGTGGCCGCGAACACCATGGTCAGGGCCCAGCTGAACATGTCGCTGGCCGGCCCCACCCGCTCGGCCGAGATCTGCTCGGGCGACATGTACGCGGGCGTCCCCACGACCCCGCTGCTGATCGTCATGGCCGAGTCCAGCGCCCGCGCGATGCCGAAGTCGATCACTCGCGGCCCGTCGTGGCCGAGCAGCACGTTGCTGGGCTTGAAGTCGCGGTGCACGATCCCGGCGCGGTGGATGGCGGCCAGCGCGGTGACCGTTCCGACGGCCAGTCGGTAGAGCGCGCCGCCCGTACGAGGCCCGTCCCGCTGCACCACCGCCTGCAGGGAGACCCCGTCCACCAGCTCGCTGACGATGTACGGATGCTCGCCGTCCATGTGGGCCCCCAGCACCTGCGCGGTGCAGAACTGGGCCACCCGCCGCGCGGCCGCCACCTCACGCAGGAAGCGTTCGGAGTCCAGTCCGGGCCTGTCCAGCCGGGTGTTCAGGAGCTTGATCGCCACGCGCCGCCCGTCCGGCGACTCACCCTCGAAAACGATCCCCTGCGCCCCCTTGCCCAGGCGGCCGAGCAGCCGGTATTCGCCCAGTGTTCGCGGATCGGTCGGCTGTAAGGGGTGCGTTTCCGGCACCTGGCCCTCCCCGTTGTGCTAGACCCCCGTTCACAAGTGGGATAGGCGCGGGCAAAAACCCACAAACCACCCCAGGTCACGAAAGATCATCGCTCTTTGCGAAAAATTTGCCCTACGCAATAATCGTGGAGAAGATCGGGGATTTCCAGCACCGTACGGGGAGCCGTCATATGCGCAGAAGCTTCAGCCTGTTCTTAGCCGGCGGTCTGGCCGCCGCGCCGCTGGCCGTACCCGCCCCGGCGAGTGCCGCCACCGCTGCCGCCCCCGCCACCGCGGCGGTCGCCCGGGTGAAGCCGTACTCCAGCTTCAAGATCTCCGTCAAGCACAGCGGCCGCACCAAGCGCGGCGGCAAGATCACGTATTACGTCCGCGCCAAGAACCTGGGCCCCTACTACGCCGACTACTACTGGATCGGCGGCCAGGTGCCCAAGGGCGTTGTGCCCACCCTGCGCTGGGGCGCCGCGAAGGGCACCAAGTGCACCTGGGAGGACCGCTGGTTCTGGTGCTGGGGCCCGCTGCGGCTGGAGAAGGGCAAGACCGACTGGCTCAACTTCCAGGTGACGCTGAAGAAGGGCACCAAGGGCACGGCCACGGCGCGGGTCGGCGTGATGTCGTTCGACGTCGACCAGGGCATGGAGAACATCGACGAGGAAGAGCTCAAGCGCCTCGGCATCAAGGGCTACTACTGGCTCAAGAAGGTCAACACCAGGATCGTCTCCCCGCCGCGCCGGCCGGGCCGCAGCTGGTCGCCGCCTCCGCCGGTCAAGACGTACAACCCGCCCGCCAGCCACGAAGAGAGCAACAAGAAGAAGGACACCTGACCTTCACCCCAGGCCGCCTCCGCGGAGCGGAGGCCATAAGCGCTATCCCAGGCCGTGCCGTACGGCGTACAGCGCGGCCTGGGTGCGGTCCTGGACGCCCAGCTTCATCAGCACGTTGGAGACGTGGGTCTTGACCGTCTTCTCCGCGACGGCCAGGCTCCTGGCGATCTCCCGGTTGGACCGGCCGGCCGCGATGAGCGCGAGCACCTCGCGTTCTCGGTCGGTCAGCGGCACCGGTGGCGGGCCGTCCGGCGCCGACAGCATCGCCTCGGCGGCCTCGGGCGCCAGTAACACTTGCCCTCCGTGCACGGACCGCACGGCCTGCACCAGCGCCGTCGGATCGACGTCCTTGTAGAGGAACCCCGACGCCCCCGCCCGCATGGCCGGGCCGACGTCGGACCGGTCGCTCACCGACGTCAGCACGACCACCCTGGTCGCCGACCCGGCCAGCCGTTCGAGCGTGCCGAGCCCGTCGAGCACCGGCATCTTCAGGTCCAGCAGCAGCACGTCGGGTGCCAGCTCCCCGACCAGCTCGACGGCCTGCGCCCCGTCGCCCGCCTCACCGACGACCGTGATGTCGTCCTGCAGGTCGAGGAACGTACGCAGCCCCTGCCGCACCACCGGATGATCGTCGGCGATCAGCACCCGGATCAAACGCCCACCTCCACACGTACCGTGGTCCCGCGGCCGTGGGCCGACTCGACGGTCATGGCCCCGCCCACGGACTCCGCCCTGTCGCGCATCGACACCAGGCCCAGGCCGCGCGACTCCGCCTGTTCGAAGCCGTTGCCGTCGTCGCGCACGATCAACACCAGCCTGCCGTCCGCGTACGTCAGGCGCACGGAGACGCTCGCGGCCTCCGCGTGCCTGAGAGCGTTGTGCAGCGCCTCCTGGGCCACTCTGAGCACCGCCACCTCGACCGCCGGGTCCACCGGCGGCAGCTCCACGCACTCGAACGTGACCAGGGACGGATGGAGCCGGTCCAGCAGGCGCACGTGCTTGCGCAGCGTCTCGGCCAGGCCGTGCCGGTCGAGCTCGGCCGGCCGCAGCTCGACGATCACCGCCCGCAGCTCGGACAGGGCCTCCCCGGCCAGGCGCTGGACGCGTTCGAGCTCGGCGGCGGCTTTCTCGGGCGCCCGGTCGAGCATGGCGGAGGCGGCCTGCGCGGTGAGCCTGAGCGAGAACAGCTTCTGCGTCACGGCGTCGTGCAGCTCGCGGGCCACCCGGTTGCGCTCCTCCAGCATGGCCAGCTCGCGCCGGCGCTCGTAGAGCCTGGCGTTGGTCAGCGCGATGGCCGCGTGCGCGGCGAACAGCGTCAGCAGCTCCTGGTCGGCCTGCGTGAAGCCGCCCGGCGTGCGCTTGTTGGCCAGGAAGATGATGCCGAGCACCTGGTCGCCGTCGCGGATCGGGACGCCGAGGAAGTCCTTCATCACCGGGTGGGCCTTCGGCCACCACTCGAACCTCGGGTCCTTGCGCAGGTCGGGCAGCCTGACGGGGCTCCCCTCGCGGAGCATCGCGCCGAGCATGCCATGCTGTCTGGGCAGCGGCCCGATCGCGTCCCACTGCTTGTCGGTGATGCCCTCGGCGACGAACTCGCCGAACGACCCCTCGTCGTCGGGCACGCCGAGCGCGGCGTAGCGGGCGTCGAGCAGCCGTTGCGCCGAGCGTACGATGACCTGCAGCACCTCCCGGACCGACAGATGGCGGGTGACCGCGAGCACCGCGGAGCTCACCGCCTGCAGGATCTCGTCTCGGTCGGAGGTCACGGGACCCAGCTTATGGTCCTAGGACGATGTGCCCAGGCGGCGGCGGGACTTCGGCCCGATGTGCGTCGCCCGCGGCGTTCCTAACGTCGGCACCATGACGAACACCGCACTCATCACCGGCGCCTCCCGCGGTCTCGGACTCGCCCTGGCGAGGTCTCTGGCGGGCGCCGGCTGGAACCTCGTGCTCACCGCCCGCGGCGCGGACGACCTGGAGCGGGCGGCGGCCGAGCTGGGCGCCGTCGCGATCCCCGGCGACGTGACGGAGCCCGCGCACGTCGAGCGGCTGGCCCGGGCGGCACCCGAGCTGGACCTGCTGGTCAACAACGCGAGCGACCTCGGCGTGACGCCGCTGCCGCCGCTGGCGGGCTACCCGCTGGAGGCGTTCAGGGTGCTGCTGGAGACCAACGTCACCGCCCCGCTCGCGCTGATCCAGGCCACGCTGCCCGCCCTGCGCGCGGCGGGCGGGGCCGTCGTGAACATCACCTCGGACGCCGCCACGGGCGCGTACGAGGGCTGGGGCGGCTACGGCGCCACCAAGGCGGCTCTGGAGCAGCTCTCCAACGTGTTGTCGGCCGAGGAGCCCGCCGTCCGGGTCTGGTGGGCCGACCCCGGCGAGATGAACACCCGCATGCTCGCCGACGCCGTGGGCGCCGACGAGGCTGCGGGCGCCACCGACCCCGCCAAGGTGGCCGCGGCGCTGCACGACCTGGTGCGGTCCCGTCCGGCCAGCGGCAAAGTGAGCCTGCAATGACCGTCGCGCTCGACTTCGCGCTGCCGCCGGGCCTGTCGGCGAGCGAGCCGCCCGAGGCGCGGGGGATGTCCAGGGACGCGGTACGCCTGATGGTCTCGCGCGGCGACCTCGCCCCCTCGCACCACCACTTCGTCGACCTGCCGGGGCTGCTCGACCCCGGTGACCTGATCGTCGTGAACAACTCGGCGACCTTGCCCGCGGCCGTCCGGCTCGACCGCCTGGCCGTGCACTTCTCCACCGCCAGGGAGGACGGCACCTGGCTGATCGAGCTGCGCCGCCGTACCGCCACCGCCTCCGAGCCCTACGGCGGTGGTGAGCCCGGCGAGTGGCTGCCGCTGCCGGGGCGGGCCACGCTGCGGCTGATCGAACGGGAGACGCCGCGGCTGTGGCGGGCGTCGCTGGACCAGGAGGTGGAGCCGTACCTGCGGGCGCACGGGGCGCCGATCCGCTACTCGTACGTGAGCGAGGACTGGCCGATCGAGGCGTACCAGACCGTGTTCGCGACGGTGCCGGGGAGCGCGGAGATGCCGAGCGCGGCGCGGCCGTTCACCGCGGAGCTGGTGACGGCGCTCGTGGCGCGCGGGATCGGGATCGCGCCGATCACCCTGCACACGGGGGTGGCCTCGCCGGAGAAGGACGAGCCGCCCTACGCCGAGCGGTACGAGGTGCCGGAGGCCACGGCGCGGCTGGTCAACCTGGCGCGCGAGAGCGGCAACCGGGTGGTGGCCGCGGGCACCACCGTCGTACGGGCGCTGGAGACGGCCGTGGGGGCGGACGGGCTGGTCAGCGCCGCCGCCGGGTGGACCAGGCGGATCGTCACGCCTCAGAGCGGCGTACGGGCCGTCACGGGGCTGATCACCGGGCTGCACGAGCCGCGCTCCAGCCACCTGCTGATGCTGACCGCGATCGCGGGCGAGACGGCGCTCGCGCGGGCCTACGGGGAGGCGCTACAGAACGCATATCTGTGGCACGAGTTCGGTGACACGCACTTGATTCTGAAGAAATAGCCTTTACATAGATTTTGCCAACATGATAGGAACAGCGGGCATTTACGGGGGCTTCAAGTGTGTGCGCCTCCCCGTGACCACTTCCTCACCGGAGACGTTTAATGCGTAACCTGACCAAGGCCGCGTCGCTGGCATTGCTGGCGGCGGCCCTGCTTGTCCCGGCTGTTCCGGCTTCCGCCTCTGCCACGACGGCCGCCGGCGAGCCGTTCTCGGCCTTCGACGTCAAAGTGAAGGCTGCCAAGACGGCCAAGGCCGGCGGCAAGCTCAACTTCGGCATCATCGCCACCAACAAGGGGCCCTACCAGGCCGACGCCTACTTTGTCGGCGGCGAGTTCCCCAAGGGGGTCGACCTCAGGCGGATCATGTACCGCACGAGTGTCAAGGGCACCGAGTGCGGGCTCGAGGGCCGTGCGTTCTTCTGCTTCCTGCCCAAGGTCCTGGAGAAGGGTGACTCCATCTCCCTGATCTTCGAGACCAAGCTCAAGAAGACGGCGACCGGCACGCAGATCGCCAAGCTCGGCGTGATCTCCTACGACGTCCAGACGGGCATGGAGAACATGAGCAAGGAAGAGCTCGACCGGCTCGGCATCCCCGAGCACGGCTACGTGAAGACGGTCAAGACCAAGATCGTCCGCTAGCGTCCCTTGGAACGTTACGGCCGATGAAATGTTGTCCGTACGTCCGCAGGACATTCACCTAGGCGTCACCTGCTAGGACACCCACGGTCGCGCCCGCGCCCGAATGCCCGCCCTGCTTCGCGAGCATCGGGCCGGGCGCAGTACCGTGGCTGGATGTGGACCAGCGCAGCCTCCTGATCACCCTGACCGGCCCCGACCGGCCCGGCGTCACCTCGCGGCTTTTCTCCGTTCTGTCTGCCTTTCCGGTGACTGTGGCGGACATCGAACAGGTCGTCATTCGCGGCCGGCTCACGCTCGGCGTGCTCGTCACGTACGCCGGCGGCCCCCCGACAGGCACCGGCACGACCCTCGGCGCCATGTGGACCGCGGTCGAGCAGGTGGCCGAGGACCTCGGCATGGAGGTGGAGCTCTCCACCGGCTCCCAGACCAAGGAGCAGCGCCGCCGCGGCCGCCTGTCGGTCAGCGTGCTGGGCGCCACGCTCCAGCCCGCCGCCATCGCGGGCATCGCCGGGCGCATCGCCGCCGCCGGCGCGAACATCGACCGCATCGAACGCCTCGCCCAATGGCCCGTCACCTGCATCGAACTGTCCGTCTCCGGCGCCGACCCCAGCTCGTTGCGGGTCGAGCTGGCGGCCGAGGCGGCCGTCCTGGCGGTGGACGTGGCCGTGCAGCGCACCGGCCTGTCGCGGCGCGCCAAGCGGCTGATCGTCATGGACGTCGACTCGACCCTCATCCAGGGCGAGGTCATCGAGCTGCTCGCGGCCCACGCCGGATGCCTGGACGAGGTCGCCAAGGTCACCGAGCAGGCCATGCGCGGCGAACTCGACTTCGCCGAGTCCCTGCGGCGCCGGGTGGCGCTGCTGGAGGGGCTGCCGGCCGAGGTGTTCGAGGAGGTGCGCAAGGAGGTCGTGCTCACGCCCGGCGCCCGCACCCTGGTTCGCACGCTCAAGCGGCTCGACTACCGCTTCGCCATCGTCAGCGGCGGGTTCACGCAGATCACCGACGGGCTCGTGGAGGAGCTCGGGATCGACTACTCGGCGGCGAACGTCCTCGAGGTCATCGACGGCCGGCTGACCGGTCGCGTCGTGGGCGAGATCGTGGACCGGCCGGGTAAGGCGCGGGCGCTGGAGCGGTTCGCGAGGGAGGCCGGCCTGCCGATCTCGCAGACGGTGGCCATCGGGGACGGGGCCAACGACCTCGACATGATCGCCGTGGCCGGGCTGGGGGTGGCGTTCAACGCCAAGCCGGTGGTGCGGCAGGCGGCCGACACGGCGGTCAACACCCCCTACCTCGACTCGATCCTCTACCTGCTGGGGATCTCCAGGGACGAGGTGGAGGCGGCGGACGCAGAGGACGGCGCCACCCTCACCGCAGGCTGACCCTCACCCGACAATGCCCATCCTGGGGCCCCAGGATGGGCCCTCCAGCCCTCCAGCCGGCTCCAGCGTCCCCTTGGGAGCATCGGTGCTCTTTGGCGGCCTCCGCGCCCCCTGGGGCCTCTGCCCTCCTCAGAAGCCTTCGTGTCCCTTGGGGGCCTTCGTGCGCCGGAGCGCTTCTGTACCCTTCCTCACCCAAGGAGCCTCCGTGCTCCTTGGGGTTCTTCAGCCCTCGTGCTCCTTAGGGTCCCAGAGCGTCACCAGGCGCCCCTCACCCATCCAGAGCTCATCCCAGTCGGACTCCACCTCGATCACCGCGAACGCGCCCGGCCGGAACACGTACTCCCCTCCGGCCAGCCCCACGGCCAGCTCGTGCACCCCCGGGTTGTGCCCGCACAGCACGACGGTGCTCGCCTCGGGATCGACCCGGCGGACCAGCTCCAGCAGCTCATCGGGATACGCCTCGTAGATGTCCCGCTCGTAGCTGATCTCCACCTCGGGAAAGGCGATCTCGGCGGTGCGCTTGGTCCTGAGCGCCGGCGAGCACAGCACGACGTCCGGGTTGAGCCCGGCCGCCCGTATCTCGTCGCCCGCCCGCTTGGCGTCCCGCTCGCCCCGCCCGGTCAGCGGCCGCTCCCGATCGGCCAGCCCGGGAACGTGGGCGGCCTTCGCATGCCGCAGCACAATCAAGGTCCGCACCAGATCACCCCGTCCTCGAAGCCCAGACGGCCAGCCCGACGATCACGGCCAGGATGACGAGCATCCCCAGCAGAATGAGGCCCAGGGTCTTCCCACCGCTGGGCTGCTTGTCACCTTTCACGCGCCCAGTTTCCCACCACACCACCCCGCCCCCACGCCCGCCTTCACCCCCACCACCGCCGAGCCTGCACCTCATACACGCCGGCACCCCGCAGACCCCGGCACGCCGCATTCCCATTTCATACACATCCGCACCACCGCATAGCGCGCACGTCCTGCACGCCCGCACCCCGCGATACCTGCACGTCCGCCACCAAGACGCCCACTGTCCACGCGCCGCAAACCGCACCTACCCCGGCCCCGAATCGCCCGACGAGCCCGCTCATCCCGTTCGTCCCGCCAGGTCCCACATCGACGTCCGCGCCCCTTTCAGCACCCCCTCGCCCATCCCACCCGACGAGACACCCTCGACCGCGTCACCCGGCGCAGGAGCCGACGACCAGCGGCCCCGGACGTCCGAAGGCCCGGAGGAGCCCGGAAAGACGAGACGCCCGCCCCTACGCAGTAGGGCGGGCGTCTCTCCAGGGTATTGCGGCGTGTTACGAGGCCACGGGCTGGTGCTCGCGGTTGTCGTTGTTGGCCGGTTCGGTGCTCACGGAGCGCCGCTTGGACACCACGATGGCCCCGACCACCACGGCCACCGCCACCACCGTGACGCCGATCCGCAGGGCCGGGTTGCCCGCATACAGCACCACCGCGGGCGCGACCAGCAGCGCCACCAGGTTCATCACCTTGATCAGCGGGTTGATGGCAGGCCCGGCCGTGTCCTTGAACGGGTCGCCGACCGTGTCGCCGATGACGGTGGCGGCGTGCGCCTCCGAGCCCTTGCCACCGTGGTGACCGTCCTCCACCAGCTTCTTGGCGTTGTCCCACGCGCCACCGGAGTTCGACAGGAAGACGGCCATCAGCGTGCCGCACGCGATGGCCCCCGCGAGGAAGGCGCCCAGCGACGCGTACCCGAGGGCGAACCCGACCGCGATCGGCGTCATGACCGCCAGCAGACCGGGCGTGGCCAGCTCGCGGAGCGAGTCACGGGTGCAGATGTCCACGACCCGGCCGTACTCCGGCGTCTCCGAGCCGTCCATGATGCCCGGCTTGTTGCGGAACTGGTCGCGTACCTCGAAGACCACGCGCATCGCGGCCCGT
This sequence comes from Nonomuraea sp. NPDC052116, assembly GCF_040680035.1. Taxonomy (NCBI): domain Bacteria; kingdom Bacillati; phylum Actinomycetota; class Actinomycetes; order Streptosporangiales; family Streptosporangiaceae; genus Nonomuraea; species Nonomuraea sp. NPDC052116. The sequence continues at coordinate 86,460 of NZ_JBFAWA010000020.1, forward strand.
CCGACCGCCATGATCGCGAGCCCCGAGAAGAGGAACACGACCGCGGCCCCGATGATCAGGCCGACCAGGACGTTCGGCTGGTCGATGCTGAGGCTGAAGGTGGCGAACTCGCCGAGCGCGGACTTGACCGCCCCGCTCGCCTTGGCCAGCTCGCCCTCCACCGCGGTGCGGAAGGCGCCGAACAGCGCGGTCGCCGCCAGCACGGCCGTGGCGATCGCGATGCCCTTGGTGATGGCCTTGGTGGTGTTTCCGACCGCGTCCAGGCTGGTGAGCACGCGGGCCCCCTCGCCCTCGACATCGCCCGACATCTCGGCGATGCCCTGGGCGTTGTCGGAGACCGGCCCGAACGTGTCCATGGAGACGATGACGCCGACCGTGGTCAGCAGACCGGTGCCCGCCAGTGCCACCGCGAACAGCGCGATCGTCACGTTCCCGAACCCGAGCAGGAACGCCCCGTAGACCGCGCCGCCGATGACCAGGGCGGAGTAGACGGCCGACTCCAGGCCGACGCTGATGCCGGCCAGGATGACGGTGGCCGGGCCGGTGGCCGAGCTCTCGCCGATCTCGCGTACGGGACGGCGGTTGGTCTCGGTGAAGTAGCCGGTCAGCAGCTGGATGGCGCTGGCCAGCACCAGGCCGATGAGCACCGCGCCGATGGCGATGAGCCGCGGGTTGGCGTCGGACTGCTCGGTGGCGCCGGTCAGGGCGCTGAAGCTGTCGGGCAGATACAGGAACGCGGCCACGGTGACGAGCACCGCGGAGATCGCGGCCGAGATGAAGAAGCTGCGGTTGATCGCCGACATGCCGTTGCGGTCGCGGTCGCGCATTCCGGTGACGAAGATGCCGATGATCGCCGTGATCACGCCGACCATGGGGACGATCAGGGGGAAGACCAGCCCCTGCTCGCCGAAGGCCACCTTGCCCAGGATGAGGCTGGCGACCAGCATGACCGCGTACGACTCGAACAGGTCGGCCGCCATGCCCGCGCAGTCACCGACGTTGTCGCCCACGTTGTCGGCGATGGTCGCGGCGTTGCGCGGGTCGTCCTCCGGGATGCCCTGCTCGACCTTGCCGACCAGGTCGGCGCCGACGTCGGCGGCCTTGGTGAAGATGCCGCCGCCGACTCGCATGAACATCGCGAGCAGCGCCGCCCCGAACCCGAACCCCTCGAGCACGCCAGGGGCGTTGCCCTGGTAGATGAACACGACCACGGCCGCGCCGAACAGGCCGAGGCCCACGGTGAACATCCCGGCCACACCGCCGGTGCGGAACGCGATGCGCATGGCGCGCTTCTCGCCCGAATCGTTGGCCGCGGCGGCGACACGGACATTTCCGCGCACGGCCAGCCACATGCCCATGAACCCGGTCAGCGCGGAGAAAACCGCACCAACCACGAAGAAGATCGAACGTCCGACGACTACGTCCGATTCCCCCGGTAGTAGGAGCAACAGGATAGGTATTGCGACGACGAAGATCGCCAATGTGCGGAACTGGCGCGCCAGATAAGCGGCGGCGCCTTCTTGTACGGCACGCGCGATGTTCTGCATGCGCTCCGTGCCTTGGCCGGCGGACAGCACTTCGCGCACCAGGCCGCCGGCGACGGCTAGTGCGATCAGTGCGACCGCGGCGACCACGATCACGATGGTGAGATTGTTTCCACTCAGGGCCAGATTGGACGCTGGCTCCGCTGCCAGCATGTGCCTGCTCATCGTTCTCCTCGGCAAGACCGGTCGTCCTGCCCGGGCGGTGCTGCAGTTTTCCTCGGCGGGTGTTGCGGCACCATCCGGGTTGTGGGTGCCGCTTCCGGTTGAATCCGCGTTCCGCCGGATCACCTTGGCCGGTGCCGGGAGTCTACGCAGGCACTGAACGGATATGAAGGCTCTCGAGGTGGCTATTTGTGCGCGCGTCCAGTAATCCCCTGACAGCGGGCCGGTTTGCGGCCTGACAGGCGAAATTTCCCCGGGTTTAAGGTCATGAAAACCTCCGGATAGTGACGGACCGAAACTTGGGCCGCCTGGAGCGATGCTGGAGGGACCTGAGAGGCGGAGGCCGACCACCGAAACGACCGCCCAGCATGGTCACCGCCACCTACCACCGCCACCCGACCACGGCACCACCGCCCAGGACACGGCACGCGGGCCCCCTACCCGCGACCACCCCACCGGGTCCCCGTGAACGAGGCCACATCGAGGGCCCGCCCACGCCGCGAACCGCACCTCATCCGACGACCGGAATCGCCCACCGCCCCCGTCGCCTGGACTCGCCACGCGACGACCGGACCCACCGTCCGCCTTGTGCGCTCATTCACCCACATGGCCACCCACACCACGGCCGCGTTCCCGCCAGAGGCTCATTCACCCCACATGACCGCCCCACGCCATGGGCGTGTTCACCCCATACGACCGCCCCACACGGCGGGCGTGTTGCGCGTCATACGACCGCCTCACGCTACGGGCGTGTTCACGCCATAGGACCGTCCATGCCGGGGACATGTTCACCCCACTGACCGCCCCGCCACGGGCGTGCTCACGCCTTACGACCGTCCATGCCATGGGCGTGTCAGCCCCACGAGCCGGTCCACGCCGCTGAGGCCTTCGTTCCGAGTGGCCGTCGCGCTATGGCCGGCCTCGTCGCATCCCGCAGTGTCGCTCGCCTCGAGAACCCGCTTGCCACGCGGCCGCCCCACCACGAACCCGCCCACTCCGCGAGCCCGCCTGCCCGCCTGCCGAGCCCACCCATAGGACCGTCCTCCCCGCGAACCGTTCGCCCCGCGCGACAGCCCACCCACGAACTCCGACCACCCGTCGCGACCACCCGTAGGGCCGACTCCGCCTCACGATCCCACTCACCCCACGCGACAGCCCACCCACAAACCCGGTTTGCCCGTCGGGGCCACCAGTAAGGCCGACTCCGCTCCACGAACCCCACTCGCCCCGTAGGGCCGACGGAAGACGGAAGCCATGGTGCCCGTGCGCCGTGACGGTGGCCGGCCATGTGCGGGTCAGCGGGCGTCTCCCTGGAGGCGCTCAGCCACGTGTGGCGGGTGGCGCCGCCCGTGCTCCGCCGTACAAGATGGGGTTTTTGAGCACAGAACAGCCGCACGCCGGGCGCCACAAAGGGACGCCCGGCGGAACGAGGCGGGACGGCGGAGCCCGCTCAGACCTTGGCGGTCGCGGGCCAGCTCATGCGGATGTTCGTGCCCTTCGGGCTGGGGAAGATCTCGACGTCGTCGGCCAGGCCCTCGATGACCGCGAGGCCGAAGCCCGACATGAACGAGTCAGAGAGCATACCCAGATCGAGGGGTTGCTCCTGCTTGATCTCATCGCTGGGGGCCTGGTCGCTGACCGTGACCTCGAAACGCCCGGAGTCGTCACGCAGCTCGATGCGGATGGGCTCGCCCGGACAGTGGACGCGGTGCGCCTCGACTGCCCGGGAGCAGGCCTCACCCACAGCGAGCCTGACCTCGTCCAACAGGGACTCCTCCACGCCGGTGCGGCGAGCGATCGCCGTCGCCACCAGCCGCGCGGTCCGCACATGGGCGGGAAGAGCGCTGAACGTCAGCTCGACGGTAGCCATGCTACTTGTCTTTGCCGTGAGCTTCCTTGGCCTCGTCGACCGAAGCGTAGATCCCGAAGACCTTGGTCAGACCGGTAATCCGGAAGATCTTCAGGATGCGCTCCTGCGTGCAGACAAGCTCGAGCGAGCCGTCGTGCGCACGAACCCGCTTGAGCCCCCCGACCAGGACGCCAAGGCCCGTGGAGTCGAGGAAGTCCACCTTCTCCATGTTGACGAGCAGGTGGAAGTTGCCCTTGTTCACCAGGTCGATGAGGAGCTCACGCAATCTCGGCGCCGTGTAGACATCGATCTCACCCTCGACCTCCACGATGGTGAGTCGGTCTTCGGTGCGGTGATCCAACTTCAGATCCACAGATCCTCCAGCGCCTCGCCTGCGAAACTACTCTCTTGGGACTGGCAATCTGGAGCGTGGCCCCAGATCGTCCGACCCTGACGCGCGGCATTCAACCATGCGTCTGGCTTGTGTCTATACGAAATCACGATTCCCGGCGACTTTGCCCATCGATGCAAGACTGGAAACAGTGACTTCCTCCGCATCCTCCCCACAACAGGCGGGTCCACTCCTCCGCCACCTGCTCGGTGTTCCCGCACGTCATGAGCGTGTCACCCATGTGGAGCATGTTCCAGCACGTCGGGCGGGTCAAGCGGGATGGCCCAAATGGACGCCAGAAGTACTTGTTACGCGCTTGGCGAACCGCGGGGTGACAGGACTCTGGCCTCACCAGTACGAGGCCGCCGACCTGGCATTCCGTGGCCGAAACGTGATCATCTCAACGGGTACGGCGTCGGGGAAGTCGCTGGCGTACCTCACCCCCGCCGTCGCCTCGTGCCTCGACGGCGGCACGGTCCTGTACCTGACCCCGACCAAGGCCCTGGCCGCCGATCAGCTGCGCGGCCTGCGCGAGCTGCGCATCACCCAGCTCCGCGCGGCCTGCTTCGACGGCGACACGCCGTTCGAGGAACGTACGTGGGTGCGCCAGCACGCCAACTACGTCCTGACGAATCCGGACATGTTGCACCGCAGCATCCTCCCCCGCCACGCCCAGTGGTCCTCGTTCTTCCGCCGGTTGCGCATGGTCGTCATCGACGAGTGCCACGGCTACCGCGGCGTCTTCGGCTCCCACGTCGCCCAGATCCTGCGCCGCCTGCGCCGCGTCTGCGCCCGTTACGGCTCGCGCCCCACGTTCCTGCTCGCGTCGGCGACCGCCAGCGAGCCGGGCGCGTTCGGGATGAGGTTGACGGGGCTTGAGATGGACGAGGTGACCGTGGACGCCTCGCCCAAGGGTTCCACCACCATCGCGCTGTGGGAGCCGCCCCTGACCGAGCTACGGGGCGAGGGAGGGGCTCCTGTGCGGCGGACGGCCACGGCGGAGGCGGCGGATCTGCTGGCGGACCTCGTCCTGGCCGACGTCCGCACACTCGCCTTCGTACGTTCCCGCCGCGGCGCCGAAACGGTCGCCCTGACGGCCCGCGCCAAGCTCGCCGACGTGGCCTTCTCCCTCTCCACCCGCCACCCCCGCCCCTCCACCCCCCGCCATCCGAACACAACGGACACCACCCTCAACCACCACCTGGACGCGGCGAAGCCACCCCACACCACCCAGCCGACCCCGCCAAAAGCAGATCCCGCCCTCAACCACCGGTCGGGCACAGCCGGCACCACCCAGCCCACCCCGCTGGAACCAGCCCCCACCACCCATCACCAACCACCAACCACCGACCAGCCCACCGCGCCGGAAACGGACCCCACCCTCAACCACCAGCCCGGCACAGCCGAGCCAGCCGACACCACCCAGCCGGCCCTGCTGGAAACGGACCTCACCACCCATCCACCAGCCCGCGCCACCCAGGACATCCCGCCGGAAGCGGATCCCGCTCTCAGCCACCAGTCGGGCACAGCCGAGCCGACGGGCCCCGCCACGCCGGAACCATCTCGGACCACCAGCGGGCTCTCCGCGACAACCACGGCGGTCAGCACGTCAAAGCATGAGGGCCCGGCAGCCGCCCCGGCCTCGGAGAGCTCCCTCAGGTGGGCACTCCCCGACGCCCCCGCCCAGCCGGACTGGACCGACCTCCCCAACAAGATCGCCGCCTACCGCGCCGGATACCTCGCCGAAGACCGCAGGATCCTGGAGAAGGCCCTCCGCTCGGGCACGATCATGGGCCTGGCCACCACCAACGCCCTCGAACTCGGCGTGGACGTCTCAGGCCTCGACGCCGTGCTGATCGCGGGCTGGCCCGGCACCCGCGCCTCCCTCTGGCAGCAGGCGGGCCGGGCGGGCCGCGACGGCCAGGACGCGCTCGCCGTGCTGATCGCCAGGGACGACCCCTTGGACACCTACCTCGTCCACCACCCCCAGGCCCTGTTCGGCCAACCCGTCGAGGCGATCGTCCTCGACCCCGACAACCCCTACGTCCTGGGCCCCCACCTCTGCGCCGCGGCCGCCGAGATCCCGCTGACCGACGACGACCTGCCCATCTTCGGCACCACCACCTCAACGGTCCTCGATGACCTGGTCTCCCAGGGGCTGCTCAGGAGGCGCCCCGCGGGCTGGTTCTGGACCAGGCGGGAGCGTGCCACCGACCTCGCCGACATCCGAGGCGGCGGAGGCGCTCCCATCCAGGTCGTGGAGTCGTCCACCGGCCGCCTCCTGGGCAGCGTGGACGAGCCGTCCGCGCACACGACGGTGCACACGGGCGCGGTCTACCTCCATCAGGGCGAGACCTTCCTGGTGGAGCTTCTGGATCTGGAGGCCGGGGTCGCCCTGGTGTCCAACGCGACTCCAGATTTCACGACGTTCGCTCGCGACATCACCGACATTTCCATCCTCGCTTCCCAGCGCTCCCATCCCCTGGGCCCAGGCACGCTCCACTTCGGCGAGGTGGAGGTGACCCGGCAAGTGGTCTCGTACCTCAAAAGACGCCTCCAATCAGGCGAGATGCTCGGCGACGAGCCCCTGGACCTGCCACCCCGCACCCTCCGCACCCGCGCCGTCTGGTGGACGCTCCCCGCCTCGGCGGTCGCGCCGCTCGCCGAAGCGGGCATCGACCTCGGTGGCGCCGCCCACGCCGCCGAACACGCCTCCATCGGCCTGCTCCCCCTCTTCGCCACCTGCGACCGCTGGGACATCGGCGGCGTCTCCACCGAACTGCACGCCGACACCGGGCTGCTCACCGTCTTCGTGTACGACGGCCACGAGGGCGGGGCGGGTTTCGCCGAACGCGGCTACGCCCGTGCGGCCGAGTGGCTGACCGCCACGCGCGAAGCCATAACCTCATGCGAATGCGAACGCGGCTGCCCCTCCTGCATTCAATCCCCGAAATGCGGCAACGGCAACGAACCCCTCGACAAACGAGGCGCCGTCCGCCTCCTCAACACCCTGCTGTCTTCTCAGTAAAACGCCAAGACATCCACACAAGAACTGTCACCGAGAGCGCGTCACCTGGCGCTCATTTTCCCGCGCGAGCGAGCGCCTGCCACCCGTAAATACGGGTCCGCCGGACCCGTTGGCCCGATCACCCGGAACCCCTCCGGAGCCGCCGTCCCGAGCACCCCGCGACCCTCTGGACCTGCCATCCCGAGTACCCCGAACCCATCTCCACCTGCGCTATCGCACGCCAACCCAGACCTCGGACCCGGTCGATCGATAAGCCGAATCAAATAGCCGATTTAGCTTTCGCCATCTCTATGCCGAGGACCCACAAAAGCGCGTTCCTCGCCTTCACCCTTGTCATCGTCTTCGCCGGACCAGAAATCGGCCGCCCCCGGCTGCGGACGTTCCCAGAATCCGCTGTCCTCCATTGACCGAGGAGACGGCGGCAGATAATCATCCCAGCGATCCTCCATCCGCGCGGCGGGCCGAACGGGGGACACATCGGGCTTGGGGACATCCGTGACCGCGGAACTGGGCAAGGTGATGCGAACAGGCCCCTGGCGGGTTTCCGGGGCGTCTCGCACCTCCTCCACCACCCCGAACGCGGCGGAGGCATCCTCACGCTTCCGGTCGAGCGCGGGCGGCGCCGACGACCGTTCCGGAGTCACCCCTTCGGAACTCTCATCTGACACCGGCCGCTGATCCCGGGACTGATCGGGAACCCGAGTCTTGGCGACGGCCAGGATCACGGCGGGCCGCCGCCGGGGCGGGGCCGTGGTGACCGAAACGCTTTCGTTCGCGTGAGCGGCCTGAACCCCGCCGACCGGCGACGCGCTCACACCCGGCGCCGCTGCCGTCATACCAGGCGTGGAGCTCTCACCCGTGGCGAGCGCCCGCCGCCGCGCCCAGGCCCCCGCATGGGCGCCGAACAGCAACAGGAGGACGCCCGCTGCGACGTAGAGGCCGTACTGGCCGAGGTTCCCGATCGGTGACTCGCTCGACTGCGCCTTCACGTCGGGCTGGACGGGAGCGGTGTCCGCGCCACGCTTCGCGTCGGATGGGCGCAGACCCCCCCTTTCGTCGGCCGTGGGGATCGGCAGGTTCCCGTTCGGGTCGGCGTCGGGTATTTCCGGAAGCTTGGCTGTCGTCCGCTTGTGTGTCGTCGGCTTCGTCGTCGGCAGGGTCTGTCTCTTGGCGGGCAGCGTGGGGAGCGGGTCGACGTTCTTGGTGGTCTTCGGGGTCCGGGTGCCGGTGGTCCTCTTCTTCGTCGGCGTGGGCGTCGGTGCGGCGGGGAAGGCGACGTACGCGGCGGCCGAATTGCCCGACCCGATCGACCCGCCGTCGCCGTCACCCCTGAACGCCTTGACCGTGAACCCCACCTTCTGGCCCTTCGCCTTGGCCGGCACGGCCAGCACCGCCTGGCACGTGGACCCGGCGCACGCGCTGTCGGCGGGCAACCTTCCCACGATGCCGGACTGGCTGTTGGAGACCTCGTACGACTGCAGGTCGGGCTCCGAGCCCTTGCTCCAGGTCAGCCGGACCTTGGCGCTGCCCTGCCGGGTCGCGTTCACGTTGCCCGGCGCCCCGGGCGGCCGCCGGAGCTTGAACGTGCTGCTCGCGTATTGGCTCCCCGTGAGTTCTCCCTTGAGGGTCACGGTGAAGGTCCCGTTCGGGGCGTTGCCGGCGTCGAACGTGCCGGAGATCGTCTGGCTCGCTCCCCCTCCGGCGACCTTCTGGCTGGGCGTGGAGGGCCCCTCGACGTAGAGGCCCACGGTCAGCTGTATCACGCCTGTTTGCGCGGAAACGGTCACAGACGAGCTCGAAAGCACCTGGCCGTCAGCGGGCGAGGTGATCTGCCCGGACGTGTCGGCCCGCCAGGTCACCGCGGCGGCCTGAGCGGTCCCGCCAAGCGCGATGGAGCCGGCCACGATCATCCCTGTGGCCACCACTCTGCCGACTACCGTCACGACGCTTCCCTCCATCGAGAGCCTCGCGCCGCCTGACCACCCTGGGGCGTTCACGCGACGACCGGAAGTGCAGTCCACCCGGCCGATACGGTCACCGACCGTCCCCGTCCCCGCACCCTAGCGACTTCGCTCCGGCGCTCACAGGCGCCTTGTCACATACGGCATGGACTGAGGGTAAGCGGAACCTTACGGTACATACACAACTCTTGGACACCACGTCCAAGAACTCGTGACTGGATCGCGACCTAGCCCCGCAATCCCCAACCGCCACACCCGTTTTCGGCCAATCAGTCGATTCATTCGCGCGTTTCGCATCAACCGAAATGTCGCCATTCACCACATTTACTCCCCAGCGACCGTGCCACCCATTCGCCAGCGAAGAACACCCGGTCGACGACTCACGAACGCGACAAGGACGGTGCACCGCGGGGCAACTCACCCGAAGCGGACCCCAGGCACAGACCAACCCCAGCGCAGACTGACCCCAGGCACAGACCAACCTCAGGCACAGACCGACCTCAGACGCTCACGACCTCAGACGCTGACAACCTCAAGCACAGACGACCTCAAGCACAGACCGAGAGCGATCTCGGCCCTCGCCACCTGCTCCTCAGCCAACAACCGACCTCACCTTCGCGCCCGACTCCCCACCCACCCATCTCCCTCCTTCGCCATCAGCTCCCACACCAGCCAGCCCGCCCCACCCTCCGCCACCAGATCCTCGGCAACGATGCCTCCGGCAGGGTCACCGATCTACACTTCGGGGCCGTGGCTGCAACCAAGCGCGGTGGGTCCTTCTACGACGCACCCCAAGTCGTCGGGCGGTACCTCGGCCATCGGCATAGTGGCGTGTCGAGCCCCAACCATGTGATGGAGGAACCGGCTTTCCTGGCGGAGTTGGGTGAGGTCGCTGGGCTTCGGGTGTTGGATCTCGGGTGCGGGGATGCGGCCATCGGACAAGTCCTGTTGGATGCCGGCTGTCGTAGCTACCTGGGATTGGACGGCTCCGCGGCGATGGTCGAGGCTGCCAACGCGGCGTTAGGCGGAACAGCCGGCCGCGTCGAGATGGTTGACATCGAGGACTTCTCCGCTCCGCCCTCTTCGTTCGATCTGGTTGTTTCGCGGCTGGCCTTTCACTATGTCGAGGATATCGAGCCGGTGCTGGCCACCCTCCATGGATGCCTGTCACCCGGCGGACGCATCATCTTCACGGTCGTTCATCCGGTTCTGACCTCGCACGACTCCGGCGTTCGGGAGAAGCGAACGTCTTGGGTTGTGGATGACTACTTTCTCCAAGGGCCACGGGAAAGGGAGTGGATGGGCAGCACCGTCACGTGGTTCCACCGCACTGTAGAGGATTATGTTGTCGCGCTCACGAAGGCAGGATTTTCGCTGACCTCGCTGCGCGAGTGTGCACCTTTCGAGGATCGCTTCGCCGGGGATGCTGATGAGTTGACGCGTCGGCGTCGCGTTCCGTTGTTTCTCCTGCTTTCCGGCATGCGCGCTTGATCACTAGGTGTGTACGCCACCGACGACGATCAGGGAGCCATTTCCGCTGGACCGGCCCTAGACCTGGCCATGAGCGTACGGGGGCCTAATACCGGTAGTGAGATCGACAGCGAGATCCAAACATCGGCGATTTCTTCAGCGATTTTGCATTGGGTCAGCTTCACGCCGTTCTGGCTGGCCAGGGTAGCGGCTCGGGCGCAGGCGGTTTCTGGATTGATTATCGCTAGTTTGGCCGCGGCAAGGGCGCTCAGATCAGCGGCACTGTTTACGCGATGGCGTGCCACGCGTACCGAGCCCAGCGTGGCGAACGCCGTGGCCACCGCCATCAGAAGACCCATGAGAGCTACACCCCACAGTGTGGCTGAGCCCTTTTCTTTAGTATTGATGGGGACCTCCTCGCCTGCCGGGCTCGTTTTCCTGTGGTTATGGGGAATATCCAGGCTCGGTGTCGGCGACAGCCGCGGCGGATATTCGTACTGCGGGCAATGATTGAGCCCAGGGTGGTCGTACTTCTACAGTGATCTGAACCTTTGTGGTTTCCGTGTCGCGGGTTACGGCTACCTGCGCCCCCGGGCGGATGGCCGTACGGGCTCGGATGATGACCTGGTCGAGGGGCTCGCCCCTGGCCGCGGCTCGTGCCGCCGCGCGGGCCACGTCCACGCACTCGAGCTGGGCGCTGACGGCTTGGACGGCCCACAGCGCGGCTGCGAGGACGACCATGAGCGCGGGCAGCATCGCGGCGGTCTCGGCCGTGACCGAACCCCGCGATGCCGACCGCTTCCTGCCCAGGGAGGTCCGCGCTTGGCGGACGGTCATCCGGTGGTGGTATTGAGCGCTCGATCTATAAGGGCTTTCAGCATTTCCTGAACCTCTGGACTGCTCACCACCTTGAACAAAAGTGCGGCGAAGGCGCAGGCCGCAATCGTGCCTACTGCGTATTCGGCTGTGGACATACCGCGCTCACGATTGACCGTCGCGTAATGAAGCCATCGGTTGGCTCGCGTCGGAGCGAGGCGGGTGGCGAGCCCAACTGAGGCCGGCTCGGATGATCCGTTTTGCGTGCTCGTGGTGATCTTGGATGTCGTCGAGTTTTCCCTCAGAGACTTGGTCGAGGTTTCCCCTGACGGCCAGGCGGTGTGAGCAGTGGCTTCCGCGGCGGCATTGAGGGCTGATGGGGCGCTTCGGGTGATGTGGATGCGGCTGAGTGAGAACTTGCCGACTGTTTCGTTGCTCGATGTGGGGTGACTGAGTTCTGGGGTGGCTTTGATGTCGTCTGGCATGGTGGCGGGACTGTGCATCGTGCCTCCAGGTAGTGCTCGGAGCCGGGGTCTTGTCCGGCGGGAGTCCTTAGGGTGGCCGAAGCAGGGTCGCAGGAGATGGACCGAACGGCGTTCTGTGGAGGACGTTGAGTTTTCCACAACCAGGGGGTTGACCTGGGCCTTTGTGGTTACTTAGTCACGTACTGGACTAGTTGGCCCGCGAGTGGCCCGTTGTTCACGTTTTCGCAGGTCGGATCACTATCGGGTGGTCGTTTGCCCTGTTAGGGCCGCCTCGATGCAGCGGCCAGCCGTGCGGTAAGCGCCAGGCGTGCACCCGCGCGTTCTCGCTCGAAGCGATGACCAGATCCATCAGCCCTCGCCCTCGGACTCACCCGCCGCCGAGGCGACCGAGTGGCGCGCGGCCCCGAGCGGGTTACGCCCCCGCGTACCCGCCATCGACTCACCGGCCGCCGAAGCGACAAGGGCGGCCGCCGCCCCGTTGATCGGGACCACGGCGGTCGCGCTCCAGCAGCGCACCCCACCGTCCTTGGCCATGTCGTAGGCCAGGCCCTCCACCCGCACCGGCATGCCCGGCACCAGGCGATGCTGCACCCCCTCCAGGTTGAACTTGATCATGGTGGAGTCGTTGCCGTCCATCGCCAGCAGCTTCACCACCATGACCGGCTGACCGTTCTCGGCCACCTTGACCTTCTTGGTGGCGAAGTCCTTGGCCGCAGCGGGCGCGGACGTGACCGTGAACCCGAGACCGCTCGTGTCGATCGGGAATCACATCCGCACCTCCCAGCATCTGGGGCGTTCCGGTGATAGCCACAATGCCAGACCATAATCAAACACATGTTCGATTGATTCATTGCCATACCCGCACGGCACACCAGCGGCCCCAGCACCCTGGGGCGTGCTATGGGCCGCCCCTCCTCCCGGACCGGAGCCGCTCATCACCGTTCCAGCATGGCCCGCGCCACCGAGCCGCAAAGGTTCGGCCACGAACCCCTCTGAGGGGAAATCCGGGGAAGGTGTCGAGGACTCATTGGGTTTACGGTTGCGAGGAGGGGTGCCTATGTAGGTATCCATCCGGCATCGGGCGCTCTCCCCAGCCGCTATTCGCATGGGGGATCACTATGGCTATCCACAACTATCTCGTCGGCGCGTCTATCCGCCTGATGCAACCCGGGCCAGGAGACGACTGGACGCACAGGCAGTCACGCCGTCGCGCCCGACGACGCGGCTACCGCCGCTGAGCGAACCAACAAGTCAGGGCGCCCACAGGGCGCTCTGACAGCTTGAGCGCCCCGAGCGCTGTGTGATGACCTTCCCTTCTACATCAAGCCCGTCCGGCCGAGGGGCTACGCCCCGCGGGAATGATCTTGGTGGGGCGGTAGCCCACCACCCACCCCCCTCACCCTCCCGCGTAGCCGCCCCCATAAGTGGGAGTGCGGACACGCCGCAGCCGTTGCCACCCAACGCGCCCGCGTTGGGTCCGCCTCGCCGTTCCCCCTCTTCGCCCCGGGGAGGGGTTCCCCTCCCCGGTCCCCTTCCCAGGGGGAGAGGCTGCCGCCCCTCCCCTTGCCCCCACCCCGCTCGCACATCGCTTCGCTCGCGCGTGGCCCGCATTGCTTCGCTCGCGGCCAAACCCACCCCACGGCCGTTTCCCGGCCGTATCGGGCACGCGGCGACACCCGGGTTCCCTCCCCGCCCAGATGGACACGGCCACGGGACGTGCCGGCCGGACCGGCATCGGAACTGCGCGCGGCGCTGACGCGCCGTGCTCGCCCTCCGCGTCCACCGCCGAGCGTGCAGACCAGCGACTCCGCCTCACCCGTCCAGCCGATCACATACGGGTAGCTAAAGCCCGTCGCTGCGGCTTGATCTCCGATCACAACGCACCCTCACCAGCACTCAGTGAAGCCGTGCCATACAGCCGCTCCCACCGATCCCGGTACAAGCGCGTCAACCGCGCCACTTCCGTCTCCATCGCCGAGCACGGGCACGAGGTGTATGTCCATCGCTCACCCGTTGCGTTCAGACACCAGCGAAACCGCCATCCATACGGCCCGCACTCACACCACACCGCCAGGCCGACCGGCCAGATCCCCACCAGCGCGATCCCCTGGCACTCCGAGACCTGCGACGCGATTCCGTACTACTCCGGGTCCTCAGCCAGCGTCCGCGCCAGACTCCCCGCCGGGCTGACCACCCCCGCCCCCGGGTTCACGCCTTCCTCCCGACCCCGCCCAGGACATCCACCCTCTCGGCGTCGTTCTCGGCGAGTGGATTACTGCCATCCGGCCGCCACGACGGCACCCGCACCAGCCCCGGCTCCACCATCTCCACGCCCGCCGCCGTGAACATCCGGCCGACCTGCGTTTCCGTCCGCAGCGTCACCGGCGCAGACGCATCCCGGTAGGCATCAGCAGCCGCGACCGTCCTCGCCGTCTTGATCGCATGCGAGATGACCAGATAGCTTCCCGGCCCTGTGGACCGCATCAGCCGTTTCACGATCCTGTACGGATCTTCTTGCGCGGTGACGAAATGCAGACACGCCACCAGAAGCACGCATACCGGCTGACCGAAGTCCAGCAGACCGGCCGCCTGCTCAAGGATCTGTCCCGGCTTGCGTAGGCCCTCTTCCAGCATCACAGTGCGCTCGTCCGTAGCCAGCAGCGCCCGCCCATGCCGGACCACGACCGGGTCATAGTCATAGTCCACGTACACCGTCCGCGCGTCACCATGGACGCTCTGGGCTACCTCGTGCACATTGCCCATCGAGGGGAAACCCGTCCCGACATCCAGGAACTGCCGCGGTCGGTCGCGCGGGAAGCGTCCAGAAAGGGCGCTGCAGAGGTCCGTGGGCGGGCGGCCGCTCCAGCGCTGCCGCTTGTACATCGGTCAGATCCGCCCTGCCTCGCCACCGACGAGGTGCCAGTCGGTTATCCGCGTAGACCGGTCTTCAAGGTGTCGGCGAGGTCTTCGGCGGATGGGTCTCTTGCTCATTTACGTATCTGGCGCAGACCCTTTTTGTTGTAGATCTTCGATGCGCCGTCAGGCTACGAATTTGTCACTTCTCTCCGCTTCCGCCGGTCATGGGCCTATTTACGCCCGCACCTACGGCGTCCGATTATCTCCTGCGGGAGAAACAACATCAGCTTGCGCATGAAGAACTCCACCCTTGCTACAGGCGATGACTGCCATGGACGTAGGCTTTCTGTCATCGTGTGCTCATACAGTCAAATCCGGCCCGTCACCAGACCCTACAATCCGTCTGAGCTGGCACAAAGGCAGGAATTCATGGACCTAGAGGCACAGATCCTCGAGTTGCTGTTGCACCTCCGCACGCTCAAAGCGGGCCAGAGCCACGGCAACGACGGCACCGCGACCAGCATGGCTCAGTTGAAGGCCGAGATCAGCAACGTCCAGACCGAGATAAGACAAGACCTCGCCGCTCTTGGCAGCGAGGGGGACGAGATGGCAGCTCTACGACGGCATATGAACGAGCACTTCGCATCCCACCGACCACGATGCTGCAAAGACCCCACTCATGATCGAGCGCAGTGATCGGCTGAGGATTCAGACTCAATCGCTCGCCGAACCTGCATGCGGCTTGGCCTGGTCTCTCCGGTCTGCGCCGAAAGCTCAGGCCATACCCGATATAGGGGTGGTTGCGTTTGGTCGGCTGCCCATGCGACGGCGCGCTGGCCTGGAAGGATTCTTCGGCGGTCGCTGCCTCGGCGAGGACTCGATGCCGGTGGGTGGTGTGAGGCGGCCTGGCGTGGTCGTTTGTCTGGATGGCCTTGTGTTCCTCGATCGCGAGGCTCGGTGCTGGGCCGCAGGTGTTACCCCTCATTGGTGATCAGCGATCCCGTGGGCCGGGGAACTCGGAAGAGGGTGGGATTGTGAGGGCTTTCTTCCGGTGTGCTGGGCGGACTTGATGTTGAGGGTTGATTTTCGCGAGTCCGGGGTTGGCGAGGGTGATTCTTCGGCTCTTCGTGATCAGCTTGTTCTGGAAATGTAGGAGCTTCAGGGGATGATGATTGTGGAGGCCAGGCCGGCTATTACGGGGATGATTCCCAGCAGGACGAATGCCGGGAGGAAGCAGAGGCCGAGCGGGGCTACTGCTTTTACGCCGACGCTTCTGGCTGAGGCGACGGAATCGGCTCTGGCTGCTTCGCGGGCGTCGTCGGCCAGGCGGGTTAGTACGTCCGCTACCGGTGCGCCGCTTTGAGCCGCTCGGCTCATGGCTCGGGAGAGTTGGGCCGTGGCTGGGTCCTTGGCGAGCGTGGCCCAGGTGGGGTCAGGATCGGCGCCCAGGCGTAGCTGGGTGCTGACCCATTTCAGCCGATGGCTCAGGGGCCCGCCGATCGCGTTGGCGGCGATTTCCGTGGCGTCGCTCGCCGGGCGGCCGGCGAGCAGGCATGCGGTCATCAAGTCGGCGGCGAATGGGAGGTCGGCCGCGATTCGGCGGCGGTCGTGGTGGGTCTGCTGGGGTTGTTTCTTGTGGAGGAAGGCTGCGGCGGCTGGGGTGATCAGGAGGCCGGCGATGGTTCCCGGGATGCCGCCGATCAGGAGTGCGGTGAACAGGCCGGTGCAGGTGGCGATGGTGATCGTCTTGCGGGTGATGCCGGCTGGAGGGGAATCTTGCCAGAGTGGCTCGTCAGCGCGGGCTTGCGTTTGCTGGTTTGGATGTGGCTCTTGAGGCTTGGGCTTGGCTGGCGGGCGTAGTCGGGAGAGGCGCTCTGCTGGGGTTCGGGGAGAGAGCCACAGCCATATGGCCAACCCGGTGAGCAAGGCGGAGAGCCATTCGAGCATTGGGCGGGGTCCGATCGGTTCAGTGGGGTGGGGCTTGGCGAGCGACCACCTTGGTGGGTGACGGGCCTGGTGAGTGGCCAGGCCTAAGCGGTAGCGGACCTGATGAGTGGCCTGGTGGATGGGGCGCTTGATGGCTGGGCGTGGTGGGTGGCTGGGCTTGGCCGGTGGTCGGGACTGGGCGATGGTCGGGAGGGCGGCGGCGGGACTGGTGGATGGGGAGTGCTGGGCGCTGGGCTCTGCTGGGGGCCTTTCCGGCTGGGGGTGGAAGGTGAGTGGTCGGTTGCGAGTGGGGCCGGGGGTTTCCGAGCGTGCGGCCGGTTCTGAATGGGTGAGGGCGCTGTGTGGTTGGCGATGCCGTGGGGCCTGTTCCGTGTAGGTGGCGGTGCTGTGTGGGTGGTGGCTGTTCGGCCTGTGCGGGTTGCGCTCTTGGGCTTGGGGCGGCGATTGGGGTGTTGGTTAGGTTTGCGCTTGGGTTGCCATGTGGTTGGTCCACCACAGGCCACAAGCGTCGAGGGCGATGCCCGCTATCAGGCACATGAGGCCGGGGAGGCTGCCCAGGAGGAAGTCCAGAGGGTGCATGTTGAGGGCGGCGGCCATGAGGAGGCCGAGGGCTGGGAGTACGGCCAGGAGGCGGGCTGTGGTGCGAGGGCCCGCGAGTTGGGCGGCGACGTCCTGGCGGTGGCTTTGGGCTGCGCGCAACGTGCTCGCGACTCGCTCGACCAATGCGGCCAGGCCCGCGCCTACCATGACGCCTACTTCCCAGCAGGCCGCCAGTTGGCGGAGGCCCTCGCCGCCCTGCTGTGGGGCCGACGAGGTGAGGGCCGCGGAGACGTCGCCGCCGTCTCTTGCCGCGGCGACGACCGGGCGCAGGGTTTCTGCGGCCGGGAAGTCCACTGAGGCGATTGCCCTGGTCAGTGCCTCTCCTGGCGTGCGGCCCGCCGACAGCTCTGCTGACAGGGACTGGCACAGCTCGATTGAGGCGTGGCGCCAGAGCTGGGCGCGGCGGGCGGGGGTGGGGCGGGTGAGGCGGGTGGTCAGGGATGTCCAGCGGGGTTTGTCCCTGCCTGTGACGAGCCTGGTCAGGCGGGTGGTGGGGGTGTCCGGGGCTGTCCACAGCCACACTGCGCAGGCTGTGGACAGTGCCGTTATGAGGGCGCCGGTCATTGCGTGGCCTTGGTGGTGGGAATCATGGCTGGGCTCTTTGGGAGAGGGTGTCGTAGGCGGGGCCGGGTCGGGAGTTGCCCTTCGCGTCGAAGGTGAGGGCCGGGATCGACTCGACGAAGCCGGCTGACGTTCTGGAAAGCAGGCAGATCTCGGCTATGCGGCGTCGGCCGTCCGGGCGGCCGCGGGTCAGGTGGATGACCGCGTCGAGCGCCGCGGCCAGCTGGCTGTGTACGGCTTCCCTGGTCAGGCCCGCTGCGCAGCCCAGTGCTTCCAGGCGAGGGGGTACGTCGGCGGCGGTGTTGGCGTGAAGGGTGCCGCAGCCGCCTTCGTGGCCTGTGTTGAGGGCGGCCAGCAGATCCACCACCTCGCTGCCCCTGACCTCCCCGACCACCAAGCGGTCCGGGCGCATGCGCAGCGCTTGGCGTACCAGGTCGCGCAGGCTCACACCGCCCGCGCCCTCGAGGTTCGCCGGGCGGGTTTCCAGGCGGACGATGTGGGGGTGGAGGGGGCGGAGCTCGGCTGAGTCCTCTACCAGGAGCAGGCGTTCTGCCGGGTCGGCGAGGGAGAGCAGGGCAGACAGGAGTGTCGTTTTGCCGGTGCCTGTGCCGCCCGTCACCAGGAACGCCAGCCTGGCGGTCACCATGGCGGTCAACACCAGGATGGCGGATGGGGTGATCGTGCCCGCCGACACCAGGTCGTCCAGGGTGAACGTACGGCGTGGCGGAAGACGTAGCGAGACGCAGGTGCCACCGGACGCCACCGGCGGAAGCACGGCGTGGAGGCGGACGCCGCCGGCGAGTCTGGCGTCCACGTACGGGGAGGCGTCGTCGAGTCTCCTGCCCGCGACGGACGCCAAGCGCTGGGCCAGCCGGCGTACGGCCCTGTCGTCCGCGAAGGTCACGGAGGTACGGCGTAGGCCGCCGCCATCATCTATCCACACCTCGCGCGGGCCGTTGACCAGGACGTCTGTTACGTCTGGCCGGGCCAGGAGCGGCTCCAGAGGGCCGGCGCCGATGAGGTCGGCGCAGAGTGCCCTGGCCACCGCGAGGATCTCCGCGTCGCCGTACACGGATTTCTCGGCTCTCAGGGCCACTGCCACCTGGGCGGCGCTGGGTTCCACGCCCGCTCTGGCCAGGCGTACGCGGACTGCTTCGACCAGTTCCTGGGACACCGCCCCCGCGGGTGATTTCAGGGTGCTCATGTCGGGAGGAGATCTTGTAGGAGTGTGCCGCACAGGGCGCCCATCACGGTGCGGGGGCCCAGCTTGGGCAGCTCGCCCCGGTTGAGGGTGGCGGTCAGTCTCGGCTGGTCGGGCAGGGTGCCGGCGGACGGGATGCCCAGGGCACCCGCGGCCATGTCGTCGTCCACCACGCCTGGGCGGAGGATCGCGCGGATGTCCGAGGTGTGCTTGCGGGTCTCGCCCAGCACCTGTACGGCCGAGAGGATGCCGCGTACGTCGGCAGTGGCGACCATCAGCGTGGTCTTCGCCCTGGTGAGGGCCTCGATCGCGGCTGGGTCGAGGTGCCGGGGGAGGTCGACGACTATCAGGTCGAAGCCTCGCTGGCCTGCCTCGAGGACGGAACGCATGGCCTGGGCGGGGATCGCCGCCACCTCACCTCTGTGGAAGGAGAGGACCGCCAGGTCACCGAACGACGGCAGCGCGGCCTGAAGTGCGCTGGAGTTGATCCGGCCCTCTCTGGCGACCAGGTCTCCCCAGCGGGCGCCCGATGCCTCCTCGTGGCCCAACAGGGCGTCTATGCCGCCGCCCAGCGGGTCGGCGTCCACCAGCAAGGTCCGGAGGTGATCGCCCGAGGCGCGCAGGGACAGGCATGCCGACAGCACGCTCGCGCCTGCCCCGCCTCGGCCGCCGATCACGCAGATCACGGATCCTGAGCGGGGGTCGGGCTCCATGGCGTCCGCCAATCGCTCCACCAGGTGGCGCTCGTCGGTGGGGAGGGTCACGACGGCCTGGGCGCCCACGGCCACGCATTTTCGCCAGGTGTCCGGGTCGTCGGGGGCCCGGGTCACGAGGACTACCTGGTCTCGGGTGGGGGGTGAGCTCGCGGCCACGGCGTCTGCCTGATCGGCGCCTACTGCTATCAGCGGGGCCAGGTTCCAGAACGGGCGGGCGTGGGCGGGGACGTGGGCCACATCGAGTTGGGCGCCTGCTGCGGCGGCTATGCGGACCAGGTCGTCGAGCAGGGCGTGGTCTTCGGTGATGACCAGGGGGCGGTGCATGTCGGCCTCTCCGGGGGTGGTGTCGGGAGGCCAACCTTGCTGGAGGTGGGTGGGGTGGGGAGAGGGTGAACGGGGTTCTGGGGATTGTTGGGTGGGGGTTGTGGTGTGCCTGTGGATAAGTGGCCTGGCCTGGACGCGTAGTGGGGGCTTGTGGTGCTGCTGTCGCGGAGGCGGTGGGTGGGTGCCGGGAGCGCTCGGGCGTGTGTGGGTGGGTCCGGATGCGGGTGGGGGACGCTGGGATGTGTTGGTGTTGGCTGCTGGGGCTGTCATGGGTGCGGGTGCGCTGGGGAGCGGAGTGCTCAGGCGCGGGCGGTGGGCTCGGATGCGGGTGAGGGATCCTGGGGTGCCTTGGGCGAGGGGCGGTGGGGGCCCGGAATGCTCAAGCGGGGGCGATGTGGGTCGGAATGCTCGGGCGCGACCGTGGGTTCGGAGGCAAGTGCAGCGGTCGAGTCTCGGCACCGACGGTGGCCGGGCGCACGGATGCGGCGGGGTGGTTGGGTGCCGCTGCGGTGGAGGGCGCGGTGCCGGGAGGTGCTCGTAAAGGCGCCACGGGTGACTGCGGCGCGAGGTGGTTTGGTCGCAGGGCTGCTCGGCGCGAGGCGCGGTGGGAGGGCGCGATTGGTCGAAGCGCCTCGCAGAAGGGCGCATTGGTGGAGACGCGCCGTAGAAGGGTGCGAAGCGCGCCGTAGGAGGGTGCGAGGCGCGCGGGGGCGCTCGGTGAGAGGCATGCCGTGGGAAGGCACCGAGGCCGTGGGAGGGCGATTGGCGGTGTGGAGGGCGTGGTGTACGGACTTGGGGTGGAAAAGGGGCGACCCCCGCCGGGGGGGAGAGCGGGGGTCGCCTGATCGGTCCGGCTCCGGGGGGGTAGAGCCGGTCCCGTTTCAGAAGAAAGCTTTCATCACTTCACCAGAGCCTGGCAAGGGACTGGCAAAGGTCCCCCGTGCACGGTTGCTCCAGTTTCGGGCGATACCCCCGTATGCTGCCCGATGGACTCGAGTTTCGTCGAGGAGCAATCTCGCATTTTCGCCAAGTTTTTTGTCTGCGCCATAACGATCACATAAAGAAGGTCACTCTCTGTAATCATCACAGGTTGGTAACCAGATCACGGAGGGTGGCGATGGCGACGTATGCCGGGGCCCTGCTCATAGGCGGGTAAAGGTCTTGGTCCGAGGGCTTCCCATCAGGGCGGATCCGACGTAGAAAGGTGTCACGGACCTCTTGTCCGGGCGCATCAGCCGGGTACCCACGCGCGACCAGCCGCGGGAGGCGCGTCGTGACGGGCTTGACCCGCTCCGACGAATAGAGGTGCACGCTTGGTAACCCGGTGTGATGCGCCAGCAGACGGCGTCTCTTGACTGAGGCGCCGTCAGCTATGTCGGCGGCCCAGCCCAACGCTCCCACCTGCGCTTCCGCCGCGGCGACCTCAGCCTCGTTGCATCGCCTCGCAGATGGCGGTCGCCTCGCGCACCCCGAGACTTACTGCGGAGGCACACTGTTGTACCCACTGGGCGACGCCCTCCGGGGTCCCGCTCAGGTACGCGCTCAGGCCCCCGGCGTACGAGGCGTGCTCCAGGTGCCCCACCTCCACGGCCACGAGGGACTTCGGGTCCAGGCCGTACTCGACCAGGGTCAGGCGCTCGGCCGCGCGCGCCACGATCCCGTCCGCCGCGCCGAAGGGACGCAGTACGGCCAGCTCGGCGTGCATGACGGCGGCCAGCACGATCGCGGGCGCCTTCGTGGGCCGTTCGAGCAGCCCGAGCAGCCCCTCCATGCGCGTCGCCGTCTCCGAAGCGCCCGGCGCGGGCCCCAGCCCCAGCGGGTCCGGCGCCTCGTCCACCGCCCGCGGACGGCCCAGGGCGGACTGCGGCGCCAGGCCGGCGGCCGCCACCGTGTGCAGGCGGGCCAGCACCTGCCTCGGCGCCGTCCGCCACAACGAGCCCAGGCGACCCAGCTCCGCCGACGCCCGGAGGGCTCCCTGGACCAGCGGGTCGTGGACCTCGTCCCGGCGCAGGGCGTCGAGGGACACGTCCACGCCTTCCAGGGACGCCGAGGCCCGGGCGCCGCGCAGGGACGACTCCGTCGAGACGGCCGGGCTGGCCCGGCGCAGGACTCGATGGCGGTACAGCCGGTCGACGTCCTGCCTGGCGGAGTCGACCGCCTCGGGGACGCCGGGGAACTCCGCGATGACAGCCAGTGGGTCACTCACGGAAACCGACCTTACCGGCGGGTACGACCGCTCTCGCTCCACCGGGTGACGACCGTACCAGCGCCTCGACGGGAGGCGGGGCGCGCTCAAAAGGTGACCGTGGGTTGAGAAATCACCGGGCGCCGAATATGCGGAGTCCTTTATGGGTCCCCGCCAGATTTCAAGATGACAACGTTTCAATAGCGGTTGTCATGCGACCTGATAAGCGGGGACCCCTCGGTACAGACCTGTCTAGACCTCTTGTGTGTAGAGGCCGTGAGCTGGTGAAGTGGGACACGACCTATCCAATCTGGCCATAGAAGGAGCACGAGGTGGCCCCGGAGACCCCCGGCAACGAGACCCAGGCGCTGTCGAACCTGCTACAGGAGAACCGCCGGTTCGCACCGCCGGCTGACCTGGCGGCGGCCGCGAACGTGACCGCCGCCGCATATGACGAGGCCGCCGCCGACCGTCTCGCCTTCTGGGAGCGTGCGGCCGAGAGGCTGGCGTGGGCCAAACGGTGGGAGACGACCCTCGAGTGGAACGCCCCCTTCGCCAAGTGGTTCGTCGGCGGCGAGCTCAACGTGGCCTACAACTGCGTCGACCGCCACGTCGAGGAGGGCCGCGGCGACAAGGTCGCCTACCACTGGGAGGGTGAGCCCGAGGGCGACACCCGTACCCTGACCTACAGCGACCTCCAGCGCGAGGTCAGCAAGGCCGCCAACGCCCTCCAGGAGCTGGGCGTCGGCAAGGGCGACCGGGTGGCCGTCTACATGCCGATGATCCCCGAGCTGCCGATCGCGATGCTGGCCTGCGCCCGCATCGGGGCGATCCACTCGGTGGTGTTCGGCGGCTTCTCGGCCACGGCGCTGAAGAGCCGGATCGACGACGCCGACGCCAAGCTCGTCATCACCGCCGACGGTGGCTACCGCAGGGGCAACCCGTCGGCGCTCAAGCCCACGGTGGACGAGGCCGTCGCCGAGTGCCCGCAGGTCGAGAACGTCCTCGTCGTACGCCGTACCGGCCAGGACGTCGCCTTCGGCGAGAAGGACGTCTGGTGGCACGACCTGGTCGACCGACAGAGCGACCAGCACACCGCCGAGCCCCACGACGCCGAGGACCCGCTGTACATCCTCTACACCAGCGGCACCACCGGCAGGCCCAAGGGCATCCTGCACACCACCGGCGGCTACCTCACCCAGACCGCCTGGACGCACCACGCGGTCTTCGACCTCAAGCCCGACACCGACATCTACTGGTGCACGGCCGACATCGGCTGGGTGACCGGCCACTCCTACATCGTGTACGGCCCTCTCGCCAACGGCGCCACCAGCGTCATCTACGAGGGCACCCCCGACACCCCGCACCGCGGCCGGTTCTGGGAGATCGTGCAGAAGTACAAGATCACGATCCTCTACACGGCGCCCACCGCGATCCGGACGTTCATGAAGTGGGGTGACGACATCCCCGCGAAGTTCGACATGTCCAGCCTGCGCATCCTGGGCTCCGTGGGCGAGCCGATCAACCCCGAGGCGTACGTCTGGTACCGCGAGCACATCGGCCACGACCGCTGCCCGGTGGTCGACACCTGGTGGCAGACGGAGACCGGCGCCATCATGATCAGCCCGCTGCCCGGCGTCACCGCGGGCAAGCCGGGCGCCGCGATGCGCCCGCTCCCCGGCATCGCCGCCGACGTGGTGGACGACCAGGGCAACAGCGTCCCCGACGGGGGCGGCGGCTTCCTCGTCGTACGCGAGCCGTGGCCGTCGATGCTCCGCACGATCTGGGGCGACGACCAGCGCTACATCGACACGTACTGGAGCAGGTTCGACGGGATGTACTTCCCCGGCGACGGCGCCAAGAAGGACGACGACGGCGACCTGTGGCTGCTCGGCCGCGTGGACGACGTCATGCTCGTCTCCGGCCACAACATCTCCACCACGGAGGTGGAGAGCGCGCTGGTCAGCCACCCGAAGGTGGCCGAGGCGGCGGTGGTCGGCGCGACCGACCCGGTCACCGGCCAGGCGATCGTGTCGTTCGTGATCCTGCGCGGCTCGGCGGAGGAGAGCGACGACATCGCCGCCGACCTGCGCAACCACGTGGCCAAGACCCTGGGCCCGATCGCCAAGCCGCGCCAGATCCTGGTCGTGCCTGAGCTGCCCAAGACCCGCTCCGGCAAGATCATGCGCCGCCTCCTGCGCGACGTCGCGGAGAACCGCAGCGTCGGCGACGTCACCACGCTGGCCGACAGCACGGTGATGAACCTGATCTCGGAGAAGCTCCCGTCCGCCAAGTCCGAGGACTGATCCACCTTCCAGGCGCATGTCCCGAAATATGGGGACATGCGCCTGGCTCTTGAGAGCCTGGGGCGAAGCCCGGAGTACCCGGCGCGGGCGCTATCTTGTTCGATCGGGTAGTTCTGGGAGTGATAGCGGGACTCGCGCTCGAC
Organism: Nonomuraea sp. NPDC052116; assembly: GCF_040680035.1. Taxonomy (NCBI): domain Bacteria; kingdom Bacillati; phylum Actinomycetota; class Actinomycetes; order Streptosporangiales; family Streptosporangiaceae; genus Nonomuraea; species Nonomuraea sp. NPDC052116. The sequence continues at coordinate 111,005 of NZ_JBFAWA010000020.1, forward strand.
AAGTTTCGGCGTGTTCGGGGCGCCTGGCTGTCAGCGCGGCTCGGCCTGGCGAAACTGTCGGAAGAGCTCCTGGCGGCGGTACCGCTTCACACGGTACGCGAGCGTCGCATCGCGCTGGATGATGTTTGACACGGCCACCAGGCCTCGATAGGAGACGTTCATGCCGCAGACTCCCGAGGAAGAATCCCTGGGCTCGCTGGTCGCCCAGGCGAGCAGTCAGATCTCGGACCTGGTCCGCTCGGAGATCGAGCTGGCCAAGGCCGAGTTCAGGTTCGACGCCAAGCGGGTCGGCACGGCGGGCGGCCTGTTCGCCGCCGCCGCCTTCATGGCGCACCTGTGCCTGATCCTCGCCTCGTTCACGATCGCGTTCGTGCTGGCGCAGTGGCTGCCCAACTGGCTGGCCTTCCTCATCGTGACCGTGTTCTACCTGGTGGTGGCGGGTCTGCTGGTGTTCATCGGGGTCAGGCGGCTCAAGGGACTGGCCGGGATGAAGCGCACCGCCAGGTCGATCAAGGGGCTCAAGGAGATCGCCACGCCCGAGGACGAGACGCTGCCGGCGGTTCGTCCCGATCGTGAGCCGGTGACACGTGATGGCACCTGACGAGTCGGTCGTACAGATCGAGGGACCCTGGACGCACCGCGCGGTCCACGCGGGCGGCACCCGCTTCCACGTCGTCGAGGCGGGGGAAGGGCCGCTGGTGCTGCTGCTGCACGGGTTCCCGCAGTTCTGGTGGACGTGGCGCAACCAGCTCGTCTCGCTGCCGAAGGCGGGTTACCGGGCCGTCGCGGCCGATCTGCGCGGCTACGGCGGCAGCGACAAGCCGCCGCGCGGCTACGACCTGCCCACTCTGGCCGCCGACGCGACCGGCCTGATCAGGGCCCTCGGCGAGACCGGCGCGATCGTGGTGGGGCACGACTGGGGCGGGCTGCTGGCCTGGACGATGGCCGTGCTCGACCCCAAGTGCGTGCACCGGCTGGTCGCCGTGTCCGCCCCGCATCCCCTGCGCCTGCGCAAGGCGCTGCTCGGCGACCCGTTCGGCCAGCTCAGGGCCAGCCGGCAGTCGCTGGGCCACCAGCTGCCGCTGCTGCCCGAGCACCGGCTCAGGCGCCGCGAAGGGGCCCTGGTGGGCCGCTTGCTCGACGACTGGTCGCGGCCCGGCTGGCCCGATCCCGAGACCGCGCGTACGTACCGCGAGGCGTTCCGCATCCCCGCCGTGGCACACTGCGCGCTGGAGTACCACCGCTGGTTCGGCCGCTCCCAGTTGCGCCCGGACGGCCGCCGCTACGCCAGGGCCATGCGCACCGCGGTCGAGGCCCCCACGCTCCACCTGCACGGGGCGCTCGACCCGCGTGCCCTGCCGCGTACGGCGCACGGCTCGGGCCGCTACGTGGCGGCCCCGTACCGGTGGCGGCTGCTCGAAGGAGCCGGCCACTTCCCCCATGAGGAGATCCCCGACGTGTTCGACACCGAGTTGCTCGGCTGGCTGGCCGATCCGGAGCCCGACCGATGAGAGACCGCGATCCCGAGGGCAGGCCCCGTAACGCCAGGCCGCGCGACGCGTACGGCAGGCCGCTCCCCTACGGCGAACCCGGCGTGCCCCGGGTCCCCGACGACTACGCCCCCACCACCGAACAGGCCCTGGCCGACGCCCGCGGCTTCCTCGGCGAGGGCCTGCCGTTCAACGCGCACGAGGTGTTCGAGGGCCGCTGGAAATGCGCGCCGGAGGACGAGCGCGAGCTGTGGCAGGGCCTCGCGCAGATCTGCGTCGGGCTGACGCACCTGCAGCGCGGCAACGGGCGCGGGGCGCTGACCCTCTTCGGCCGCGGCGCCGCCAGGGTCCAGGGGTACGGCGGCGCGTACGACGCGGTCGGCAAGGCGGCCTCGGGGTTCGGTCAGGACAGCGACCCCGACGAGGCCATCGCCACGATCCTGGACAAGCTGCCCGGCTGAGAGCCGGGCGTCAGTCGCACTTCTGGGTGCTGGCCGGGGTGGTGTCGTTGCGGCCCTGGGCCGCGTCGGGGGCGACCTCCTCGGCCGTCAGGACGTAGCCGGTCTCCTCTTCGTTGATCGCGGCGGCGAAGATCACGCCGTAGACCCGGCCGTCCACCGTGAGCAGCGGGCCGCCCGAGTTGCCGGGCAGCACCTTCCCGCGGATCGCGTACACCTTGCGCCTGACCGTGGCGTCGCGGTAGATGTCGGGCCCCTCGGCGTCGAGTTGCCCGCCGATCCTGGCCGGCTCCGCGGTGAACCCCTTGCTCTTGGGGAACCCGGCGATGATGGCGCTGTCGCCGCGCGAGCCGTCGCCGTCGAAGGAGAGCTGCGGCAGGTCGAGGCCGGGCACGTAGAGGACGGCGATGTCGCGGCGCGGGTTGTAGCGCACGACGGTGGCCGCGTGCGGCGTGTTGTTGGAGTCGATGACCTGCAGGTCGCGGGTCACGCCGGCGACCACGTGGGCGTTGGTCATGATCCGGCCGGGGGCGTAGACGAAGCCGGTGCCCTCGATGTGCTTGTTGCAGCTTTCCGCGTTGCCCTGCACCTTGACGATGGCCCGCCGGGCGCGGCTCAGCTTGGCGCCCTGCAGCACGCTCTGGTCGGGCGGCGGCACGTCGACGATCGTGCCCGCGCCGATGGCGTCGAAGACGGGCGGGAACTCCGACCGGTCGATGAACTTCTTGAACGGCTGCTGCCAGTTGCGCGCGGCCTGCGGGATCACGTCGTCGACGGTGGTCAGCAGCGCGGAGTTCTTCACCTGGTCGACGAGGGGGCTGAAGGCCGTGGAGACGATCAGCGAGCCGATCAGCCAGGCGATCACCAGCACGGACAGCGCGCTGGAGAACGTGCCGCCGACCGCGTCGGCCACCTTGGCGGGCTCCCACGTGACGTGGCTGCGCACGACGGCGCCGAGCGTCGAGGACGCGAACTGGCCGATGGTGGCGGCCAGGAAGACGATCACGATCGCCAGCAGCGCCTGCGGGGTGTCGCCGCTGACCAGGGCCTTGGAGATCGGTGGCGCGATGAAGACGCCGAGCACGGCCCCGCCGACGAACCCCACGAAGCTCATCGCCCCGATGATGAAGCCCTGCCGGTAACCCGAGACGCCGAAGGCGATCACGAGGCCGATCAAGATGAGGTCAAGCAGATCACCGCGCACGTTTCAAAGCTAACCAGGGATACGGTCAAGTGTGCACGTCTTCCGCCAGGACGGCGTCACCGCGTGGCTACCTTGAGCGGTATGCCGTCGGCCGGGGAAACAGTGCGCGATCTCATCGAGGCAGCTCTGTGCGACACCGACCCCGACGGCCCCCTGCGCTGGCACGTGATCTCCGTGCTGCGGCAGCGCGGTGATCTGGAGTCCTTCATCGAGGCGCGCCGGCTGTGCGCCGCGGACACGGTGGCGGAGCGGCTGCTCGGCGTGGACATCATGGGGATGCTGGGGCCGTTCGTGGACCGTACGCTGCCGGTGCTGCGCTACCTGGCGGCCAGCGAGGACGACGCCATGGTGCTCTACTCGGTGCTGATCGCGTTCGGGCACCTGGCCGACCCGCGGTCGCTGCCGTCGGTGATCGAGCTGGCCGGCCACGACGACGCGAGGGTGCGCTACGGCGCCGCGTACGCGCTGCAGCACGTGCTCGGCGACCCCCCTGACCGGGCCGGCCTGGAGACGCTGCGCGCGCTGGCGGCCGACAGCGACAAGGACGTGGCGGGCTGGGCCTCCCTGGGCGTGGCCCTGCGCTCGTCCCGCTAACCCCTGGACGCCAGGTCGATCACTTCCTGCGGGAGGTCCTCCACCTGCGCGGAGTCCCACGGGCGCGCCAGCCCGCCCTCGCGCAGCACGGTGTCGAGCACCATCGCGGTGAACCCCCACACCAGCATCCCCCGCACCCGGAACGCCGGCCCCGCCGACCCTCGTGGATGCCGCAGCGTGACCCGGTTGGCGGGGTCGACCAGCTCGGCGATCGGCACCCGCTCCACGGACTCCACCTCGCTCGGCGAGGCCGCGTGCACGGCCGACGGCTCGCGCCACCAGGCGATGACCGGCGTGACCCGGTTGTCGCTGTGGCTGAGGTACAGCTCGGGCATCGTGCACAGCACGTGGACGCCCGCGGGATCGACGCCGGTCTCCTCTTCGGCCTCGCGCAGCGCCGCCGCGACGGGTCCTCCGTCGTCGGGGTCGACGCCGCCGCCGGGAAAGGCGGGCTGGCCCGCGTGCCTGCGCCCGAGCGTGCTGCGCTGGATGAGCAGGACGTCGGGGCCGAGCGCCCCCTCGCCGAACAGCATCAGCACCGCGGCGGCCCGCCCGCTGCCGTTGGGGGGCGTCCACCATCCCGGTACGTCGAAGCGCTGAGCCTGCGCCGCCAGTCGGTCGAGCCAGTCGGGCACTTGGGTCACGCATCCTCCAACACGCCGGGACACCGGGGACTTCCCGCGATCACGAGAAGGGGCCGGACCTGACGAGCTTCTCGGCCTCGGCCGCCGCCGTGGGGCCGGTGCCGTACGACGGGCAGAGCGCGGCCAGCGGGCACACACCGCACGCGGGCCGCCGTGCGTGGCAGATGCGGCGGCCGTGCCAGATCACCCGATGGGAGAAGATCGTCCACTCGCGTTTGGGCAGCAGCTCCCCCACGACGTGCTCGATCTTGACGGGGTCGGTCTCCTCCGTCCAGCCGAAACGCCGCACCAGCCGCTGGAAGTGGGTGTCGACGGTGAGCCCCGGCACGTCGAACGCGTTGCCCAGCACCACGTTGGCGGTCTTGCGGCCCACGCCGGGCAGGGTGACCAGGTCCTTCAGCTTGCCGGGCACCTCGCCGCCGTACTTCTCGCACACCGCCTGCGCCATGCCGATGATGCTGTTGGTCTTCGCGCGGAAGAAGCCGGTCGAGCGGATGATCTCCTCCATCTCGGACCGGTCGGCGGCGGCGTAGTCCTCCACTGTCGGATATTTCGCGAAGAGGACGGGGGTGACCATGTTGACCCGCTTGTCCGTGCACTGGGCGGAGAGGATGGTCGCGACCAGAAGTTCTAACGGGTTGCCGAAATCGAGCTCGCAGTGGGCCTCTGGATAGGTGTCCGCGAGGATGCGGTTCATCTTGCGGGCCCGCCGTACCAATGCGAGCCGGGTCTCCGGCTTGCGCCCCGCCGCGTTCGTGGCCATGCCGCAAGACTAGAAGCTTCCGCGAACCGTTGAACCCAGGACGGCCCTGCTCGCGTACAAGGGGGCGACACGGGAGGCGGTGGCCATGAGCGGTCAGGGTGCGGTGCTGTCGGAGTTCGTGCGTACATCGGGGCCTTTACGGGGGCAGGCGCTGCATCGCCTGGCCCTGACCTGCGCCTCCGCGGTGGCCAAGCTGCACGCCCGCGGCAACGTGGGGCTCCGGCTCAGCCACGAGAGCGTCGCGCTCGGGGCCCACGGCCAGGTGCTGATCGGCTGGCAGCCCGGCGTCACGCCTGGCTCGGCGGCCGACGACGTGCTGGCCTGGGCCGACCTGGTGGTCTTCGCGGCCACGGGCCGCACGGACGGCGACCCCGCCGTCCTGCCTCCCGCGCTGCACCTGGCGGTACGGCAGTGCCGCCAGGCCGACCCCACGGCCCGCCCGCGCGCGGCCGACGTGCTCCGCGTGCTGCTCGGCCAGTCGGTGGCGGCCGCGGTGGCCTCCGTGGACGGTCTGCTCGCCTCCTGAGACTCTTCTGCGGCACAGGGGAGGGTCGATAAGCCCTGAAACCAGGGCATCAGGTACCTTTCCCCTGGATACGACTCATCCGAAAAGCGCAGAACACTCCAGCATTCCCATAACCTGTGTGTGCCACGCAGAGTGGGGTGAGTCACAATGGCAGCAGAGGAGGCAGAGTGAACACCGAAGACGTGCTGGGCAAGGCCCCCCTGTTCGCCGCGCTGGACCGCGAGAGCGCCGCGGCGCTGCGTACGAGCATCACGGAGGTCCAGCTCTCCAAGGGACAGACGCTCTTCCACGAGAACGAGACCGGCGACCGGCTCTACGTCGTGCTGGAAGGCAAGATCAAGCTGTCCCGCACCTCGCCCGACGGACGGGAAAACCTGCTGAGCGTGCTCGGGCCGAGCGAGATGTTCGGCGAGCTGTCGCTGTTCGACCCGCGACCGCGTACGGCCTCGGCGACGGCGCTGACCGACGTGCGGCTGGCCGGGCTCGGCCACGACGACCTGCGCCCCTGGCTGACCGGCCGCCCCGAGGTGGCGCTCCACCTGCTGCGCGCGCTCGCCCAGCGGCTGCGCCGCACCAACGACGTGCTGGCCGACCTGGTCTTCACCGACGTGCCCGGGCGCGTGGCCAAGCAGCTGCTCGACCTGGCCGAGCGGTTCGGCACCAAGACGGACGACGGTCTGCGGGTGCACCACGACCTGACGCAGGAGGAGCTGGCGCAGCTCGTCGGCGCCTCCCGCGAGACGGTCAACAAGGCGCTGGCCGACTTCGCCCAGCGTGGCTGGCTGCGGATCGAGGCCAAGGCCGTGGTGATCCTCGACATGGACCGCCTCTACAACCGGTCCAGGTAGTCGAGCTGGGCCACCACCGACATCTCGGCGGCGGCCCAGAGCGAGCGGTCGACGTCGGCGTACACGATCTTGACGATCTGCCGCGGCGTGCGCGCGCCCTGGGCGCGCGCCGCCCTGATCTGGTCGAGGCGCTGCCGCCGGTGCGCGATGTAGCCGTCGAGCGCGGCGATCGGGTCGGGCAACACCGGGCCGTGGCCGGGCAGCAGCGCCCGCGCCTCCAGGCCCTCCGCGGCCGCCCTGAGCCGGTCGAGGCTGCGGAGATAGTCGGCCAGGCCGCCGTCGCGGGCGATGATCGTGGTGCCCCTGCCGAGCACGGTGTCACCGGTCAGCATCGCGCGGTCCTGCGGCAGCCAGAAGCAGAGCGAGTCGAACGAGTGGCCCGGCGTGCCGTACACGTGGAGCTCCAGGCCCGCCACGCTCACCACGTCACCGTCGTCGAGCCCCTCCTCGCCCAGCCGGTGCCGCGGATCGAGCGCCCGGACGGGCGCTCCCACCATCTCGGCGAAGCGCCTGGCGCCGCCGCTGTGGTCGAAGTGCCCGTGGGTGAGCAGGATCTCGGTGACGCGCCGCTCCCCGAGATGATCGCGTACGCGGCGCAGATGCGACTCGTCCTCCGGCCCCGGATCGATCACCACCACCTCGTCCCCGCCGATGACCCAGGTGTTGGTGCCGTCGAGCGTCATGGCGGACGGGTTGGGCGCGAGCAGGTTCTCGGCGTGCTCGGTACGGGAGCCGTCGGGCGTCCCGATCGGGATGTGCAGCCCGCTCACCGGGTCACCAGCCGCATCTCGCCCTGGATCTCCACGGCCTTCGGCATGATCGGCACGATCTCCCTGGGCTCGGCCAGGATCCCCGCCATGCCGCCGTGGGCCGCCAGCTCGCTCAGCGTGTGGTACGTCGGCGGCATCAGGAAGATCTCCCCCCGGTGCGCCAGCTCGATCGCCTCCGCGGGGCGCTTCCAGGCCACCTGATCGGCCTCACCGCCGACGTCACGGGTGCGCTGGCCCTCCGGGAGCACGGCGACGAAGAACCGCGTGTCGAAGCGCCTGTGCTCGATCTCCGGGGTGATCCAGTGGGCCCACGGTTTGAGCAGGTCGGACCGGAGCACCAGGCCGCGCCTGGCGAGGAAGTCGGCGAAGCCCAGGCTCCTGTCGATCAGCGCCAGCCGGTCGGACTCCCAGCCGTCGCCCGTCGTGTCGGCGACCACGGAATCGGGCCCGGGACCGGCCAGCAGCACGCCGGACTCCTCGAACGTCTCGCGTACGGCCGCGCACACCAGCCCGCGCGCGACCTGCTCGCTCGCGTTGAAGACCGTGCCCCACTCGGCCGGTGACGGGCCGGCCCAGGCCACGGCCTGGTCGGTGTCGCGGGCGTCCACCGAGCCGCCGGGGAAGACGTACGCGCCCGCCGCGAAGGCCATCGTGGCCTTCCGCCGCAGCAGGTAGACCTCCGGCGAGGCACTCTCTCGCAGGATCACCACGGTGGCGGCATCGCGGGTCGGGACCGGCTCGACCCGCCCGGCGAGGAGGTCCCGCGCCCGCGCGGCTAGCTCGGCTGGAAGCGGCAATCCGGTCACATCGGTCATAGTGCCTCAGGCTACTTCGGCGATCAGCTCCACTTCCACAGGCGCGTCCAGCGGGAGGACGGCCACGCCCACGGCGCTGCGGGCATGCCTGCCCGGCTCGCCCAGCACTTCGGCGAGCAGCTCGCTGGCGCCGTTGCCGACCTTGGGCTGCTCGGTGAAGGACGGCTCGCTGGCCACGAACACCACGACCTTGACGATCCGTACGACCTTCTGCAGGTCACCGACCTCGGCCTTCAGGGCGGCAAGCGCGTTGAGCGCGCAGATGCGGGCCTGCTCCGCGCCCTCCTCGGTGGTCAGGTCGGCCCCGAGCTTGCCGGTCCGCTGCAGCTTGCCGTCGACGAACGGCACCTGGCCGGAGGTGTAGACGAGGTTGCCCGTGCGCACGGCCGGCACGTAGGCGCCCGCCGGCGCCGCCACCTCGGGCAGCGTCAGGCCGAGATCCGCGATCTTCTGCTCGGGGGTCACTGCTTCTCCCTCTTGAAGTAGGCGACGAGCTGCTCCGGCGAGGCACCCTGAACGATCTGGACCAGCTCCCAGCCGTCGGCGCCGAAGTTGTCCAGGATCATCTTGGTGTTGTGGATCAACACCGGGGCGGTGAGGTACTCCCATTTCTTCATGAAGGTCAGCTTCTCATAAGAAACCCGCCCGCCGGCCTGCCTTGTGCCTGCTCAAGGCCGTGGTCGCCGGTAAGTTCCCGCCAGGGTGTGAGGAATCTCAAACGGTGGTCGTCGGCTTCCGGCAAGTGACCCTTCGGTAGCCTCGAATAGTGGACTCTCCGGACACGGATTGGGCCGGTGTGCGGCTGCACGTCGTCACCGGCAAGGGCGGCACCGGCAAGACGACCGTGGCCGCCGCTCTCGCGCTCGCGCTGGCCGCGGGCGGTCGCAAGGTGCTCCTCGTCGAGGTCGAGGGCAGGCAGGGCATCGCGCAGATCTTCGACCTGCCGCCGCTGCCCTACGAGGAGCGCAAGATCGCCGTGGCGCCCTCCGGCGGCGACGTGTACGCGCTGGCCATCGATCCCGAGGAGGCCATGCTCGAGTACATGGAGATGTTCTACGGGATGCGCCGGGCAGGCCGGGCGCTGACCAAGATGGGCGTCGTCGACTTCGCCACCACCGTGGCCCCCGGCTTCCGCGACGTGCTCGTCACGGGCAAGACGACCGAGGCCGTGCGCAGGCGGGGCAAGAACGGCCGCAGGATCTACGACGCGGTCGTGCTCGACGCGCCGCCCACGGGCCGCATCACGCGCTTCCTGAACGTCACCCAGGAGGTGGCGGGCCTGGCCAGGGTCGGGCCGATCAAGAACCACTCCGACCTGGTCCACGGGGTCGTGAAATCTCCCGAGACGGCGGTGCACTTCGTGACGCTGCTGGAGGAGATGCCCGTGCAGGAGACGCTCGACGGCATCACCGAATTGCGTTCGGCCGGGCTCCCCACAGGGGGAATTTTCGTCAATATGGTGCGTGAATCACTGATCCCACAGGCCGCTCTTGACACAGCTGTCAAGGGCCGCTTCGACCCCGGGGAGCTCGTGCTCGGGCTGAAGGCCGCCGGGGTGGCCGACGGGGCGGAGGCCTCGGCGATCGCCGAGGCGCTCGCGGAGGAGATCTCCGAGCACGCCCACCGCACCGAGCTGGAGCGCGCCGAGCGCGAGTCGCTGGGCGAGGCAGGGCTGAAGAGCTACGAGCTGCCGCTGCTGGCCGACGGCGTCGACCTGGCCGGCCTGTACGAGCTGGCAGAGAGCATGCGCACCCAAGGAGCAGCGTGAAGAAGCCCGCCGCACTCGACATCGACGCGATACTCGACGACCCCGGCACCAGGATCATCGTCTGCTGCGGGGCGGGCGGGGTGGGCAAGACCACGACCGCCGCGGCGCTCGGGCTGCGGGCCGCCGAACGCGGCAGGTGCGCCGTCGTGCTCACCGTGGACCCCGCGCGCCGGCTGGCCCAGTCGATGGGGCTGACCGAGCTCGACAACACCCCGCGCCTGGTCAGCTCGCCCGAGGGCGGCGGCCAGCTCTACGCGATGATGCTCGACATGAAGCGCACGTTCGACGAGATCATCGAGGCGCACGCCGATCCCGTGCGGGCCCGCCAGATCCTGTCGAACCCCTTCTACCAGTCCCTCTCCTCCAGCTTCGCCGGCACGCAGGAGTACATGGCCATGGAGAAGCTGGGCCAGCTGCGCCGGTCGGACGAGTGGGACCTGATCATCGTGGACACGCCGCCGTCGCGGTCCGCGCTCGACTTCCTCGACGCGCCCGAGCGGCTCGGGCGCTTCCTCGACGGACGGTTCATCCGGCTGCTGACGGCACCGGCCAAGGCCGGCGGACGCAGCGCCTTCCGGCTCCTCAACGCCGGGTTCGGGTTGATGGCCGGAGCGATGACCAAGCTGCTCGGCGCGCAGGTGATCAAGGATCTGCAGACGTTCGTCTCCGCGCTCGACGCCGTCTTCGGCGGCTTCAGGCAGCGGGCCGAGATGACGTACCAGCTGCTGCAGGCCCCCGGCACGGCCTTCCTCGTGGTGGCCGCGCCCGAGCGGGACGCCATGCGGGAGGCGTCCTACTTCGTCGAAAGGCTCGCCGAAGAGCGCATGCCACTGGCCGGCCTGGTGGTCAACCGTGTGCACATGTCACCCGCCTCGGTCCTCTCAGCCGCCCGTAGCGCCGCGGCCGCCGAAGACCTGGAGGCGCGGGGCGAGCATGAGCTGACCGCCGCCGTGCTGCGGCTGCACGCCGGGCGAATGCAGCTCACCGCTCGCGAGCATCGCGAGCAGGAGCATTTCGTCTCGGCCCACCCCACGGTGCCCGTGGTGCAGGTTCGCGCCATGTCCGAGGACGTCCACGATCTCACTGGTCTGCGGCAGATCGGGGACTTGCTGGCGAGCGCATGAAAGTACGGCCGGCGGACGGCGCCGGCCGTACTACGGCTCGCCGGGCTTGGATCAGCCCGCGATCAGCTCGTTGGTTCGTTCGTACTCTTCCTTGGCCGACTCGAGCAGGTCTCGCCACGAGTCCACGTCAGGCCGCCGTCGAAGCAGCGCACGCCGTTCGCGCTCGGTCATACCGCCCCACACCCCGAACTCGATGCGATTGTCCAGCGCATCGGCGAGGCATTCAGTACGAACCGGGCAACCCCGGCAGATGAGCTTGGCCCTGTTCTGCGCGGCGCCCTGCACGAACAGGGCATCCGGATCCGCACCCTTACAGGCGGCACGGGAGGTCCAATCCGTGATCCACATTGTTCGACCCCACTCCCCTTAGGTGGTCAGTCGTCATTTGGGGCCGACGGGCGCGGGCGCCGAGCCTCCGTATTCAGTTGCCGCAGGGAGAACGTACGCAACTACACGTTCGGGCCGACAGACCCCAGAGGACCAATTTCTCGCGGCCATCTTGACCGGGAATGACTAGTCACCCCCATCAGTCAAGGTGAAATGGTGTCGCGCTACCGATTCGGTCAGTCTTTCCACGTACTCTTGGTAGCGTGCAAGCGCAGCGCAAAGATCGCTCCAACCCCGTCCTCGGCATCCTGCGTCTGATCATCGCCGGATCGGTCGCCGGGGTGCTGGCCGCGGCCGTGGCCCTGCCTGCGGTCGGAGGGGCGGGGATCTCCACGAAGAGCGCTGTGGAAAGCCTCAACCTCAAGCCTGAAGAGCTCGACGAACCCCCTCTTCCCGAGCGCACCATCCTGAAGGACGCCAACGGCAAGCAGTTCGCGCAGTTCTACTTTGAAAACCGGCAGTCTGTCCGCCTTGACCAGGTCGCCCCGATCATGCAGACGGCGCTGATCGCGATCGAGGACTTCCGTTTCTACCAGCACGGGCCGATCGATGTTGAGGGAACGGCCAGAGCGCTCGTGAAGAATTTGTCGGGCGGCGGCGTGATGCAGGGCGGCTCGTCGATCACTCAGCAGTACGTCAAGCAGGTGCTGGTCAACGCGGCCGAGACGCCCGAGGAGCAGGCGGCGGCCATTGCCCCGACGCTCTCCCGCAAGCTGTCCGAGTTGCGCAACGCGATGGCGATCGAGAAGAAGTACTCGAAAGATCAGATTCTCGAGAAATATCTGAACATCGCCTACTTCGGCGCGGGCGCCCACGGCATCCAGGCCGCGGCCCGGCGCTTCTTCGACAAGCCCGCCTCCGAGCTCAGCCTCGTCGAGAGCGCCACCCTGGCCGGCGCCGTCCAGAACCCCGCCCGCACCGACCCGAGCGTCGGCCCCGAGTCGCGGGCACGGCTGCTGCAGCGGCGCAACATCGTCCTCGACCGGATGGCCGAGATCGGCAAGATCTCGCGGCAGGAGGCCGACGAGGCCAAGGCGAAGAAGCTGGGCTGGAAGAACATCAAGGCGCCCGGCGGCTGCGAGGCCAGCAAATATCCGTACTTCTGCCTCTACGTCCAGTACGAGATCCTCAACAACGAGGACTTCGGCAAGAACCAGGACGAGCGCAAGAAGCTGCTCCAGCGGGGCGGTCTGACGATCAAGACCACGATCGACCCGAAGATGCAGGCCGCCGCCGACAAGGCGATCAAGAAGTACGTCTCCAAGAAGGACAAGCCCGTGGCCTCGCAGGCCATGGTCGTTCCCGGCACCGGCGAGATCAAGGCCATGGCCGCCTCGCGGAAGTTCGGCGGGAGCAAGAAGAAGAACGAGATGAGCTACAACATCGTGGCCGACGCGGCACACGGTGGCGGTCGCGGGTTCCAGCAGGGCTCGACGGCCAAGGTCTACACGCTGGCCACGGCGCTGGAGGAGGGCCTGAAGTACGGCGACGGCTTCCCGGCGCCGGCGGGCTACCAGGCCGGCGGCTACAGCACGTTCAAGAACTGCAAGGGCGAGAACGTCGGCGACCCGTCCCACACCGTGCACAACTCCAGCGAGGGCGGCGGCGGCTTCAAGACGCTGCAGACCGGCACCTGGGGCTCGGTCAACACGTTCTTCCTCAAGCTCGAGGAGAAGGTCGGGCTCTGCAGCGTGGTCAAGATGGCCAAGAAGCTCGGGGTCAAGCGGGCCGACGGGCAGAAGCTGTCGGAGGTGGAGACGTTCACGCTGGGGGTCAACGAGGTCGACCCCGTGACGATCGCCAGCTCGTACGCCGTCTTCGCCTCGCGCGGGCAATACTGCAAGCCGCTGGCGATCACGGAGATCAAGGACAGGAACGGCAAGGCTAAGCAGTACAAGCCGAAGTGCTCCCAGGTCCTGGAGGAGGAGGTCGCCGACGCGGTCAGCGGCATCCTGTCCGGCGTGTTCACCAAGGGCACGATGACGGAGGTGGGCGGCATCGGGCGCGACGCGGCCGGCAAGACCGGCACGACCGACAACTACGCGTCGGCCTGGTTCGCCGGTTACACCCCCAACATGTCGTCGGCCGTCAGCCTGGGCGACCCGCGCGGCACCAGGGGCAACGAGCTGATCGGGGTCACGATCGGGGGCCGCTACTACTCGTACGTGTACGGGGCCTCCATCTCCGGGCGGATCTGGAAGGACGCGATGCTGACCGCCCTGAAGGGGGTCGAGGCCGCGGAGTTCACGCCGGTGGACCAGTCGCGGTTCGGCGGGTGCACGGAGAACTGCGCGCCGAAGAAGCCCGAGAAGAAGGACAAGGACGAGGAAGGGCCGCCCACCGGGGACGGCGACCCGTTCGACATCTTCGACCCGCCGAACGGGGACCGTGGGGACGGGCCCGGTAACGATCGCGGCGACGGCGGCCCGGGCAACGGCCGCGGCCGTTAGCTCCAAGGCCCACTTCGGGTTCCCGCCGCCTGACAGCCTGAGGCCCCGCTTCGGGGCCGCAGTCAGACGGGCCTGAGGCTCGCTCCGGTCCCCGCCGCCTACCCATGCGGCGGGGACCCGCCTCGCGGCCCGCTGAGACCGCTCACAGGCCTTTCTGAGGGCCCAGCAGTCAAAGGGGCCTCCAGGACCACCAACCCGAGCCCTGGGCCCTCTGTGGCGCCACGGGCCCCGGCAGCGGGCGATGGAACACCCGGGAGGCTGCTCTACCCCGCCAGCCGTGCGCGGACGATGGCGGCCACACGGCCACCCTCGGCCCGCCCGGCGATCTTCGGGTTGACCACCTTCATGACCTGCCCCATGGCCTGCGGCCCGGCGGCGCCCGTCTCCGCGATGGCGGCGTCGACGATGGTGCCCAGCTCCTCGTCGCTGAGCTGCGCCGGCAGGTACTCCTCCAGCACCGCCTGCTCGTCCAGCTCGGCCTGCGCCTGCTCGGCCCGCCCCGCGTTACCGAACGCCTCGGCGGCCTCCTTGCGCTTCTTGGCCTCCTTGGTCAGCACCTTGATGACCTCGTCGTCGGTCAGCTGCCTGGCCTGCTTGCCGGAGACCTCCTCGACGTTCACCGCGGCCAGTGCCATCCGAATCGTCCGGAGACGTAGCTCGTCCCGGCTCTTAAGCGAGGCCGTCAGATCGGCCTTCAGCTTGTCCTTCAATGCGCTCATGCGCTCCATCTTGCCGTCTGCGCGGACTGTCCGGACGCCGCGCACCCGATGTCGGGCATCATGAGTAGGTGAGGAAAGCCGTCGCAGTGCCATTGTCCATGCTCGGTCTCGGCCTGGCCGGGCTGGGTTACGCCTCTGTGGTGGAGCGCAACTGGTTCCGCCTGCGCCGCTTCGACGTGCCGGTGCTGGAGCGCGGTCAGCGTCCCGTACGCATTCTCCACCTGTCCGACCTGCACCTGACGCCGCGCCGTACGATGCTGATCAACTGGGTCCGCTCCCTGGGCTCGCTGAAGCCGGACCTGGTGGTCAACACCGGCGACTCGATCGCGCACCCGGACGCCGTCCCCTCGCTCCTGCACGCCCTGGAGCCCCTGCTGTCCCGCCCGGGCCTGTTCGTCTACGGCTCCAACGACCTGTACGCGCCCAAGCCCAAAAACCCGGCCCGCTACCTCTGGCGCACCTCCAAGAACGACCGCCGCCAGCACGTGCCCTCCCTGCCCTGGGAGGAGCTGGGGGCCGGCATGGCGGCCGAGGGCTGGCTCGACATGAACAACACCACGGCCCGCATCAAGGTGGGCGACCTCGACGTGGCGGTGGCGGGCATCCACGACTCCCACATCAACCGCGACCGCTACGACCTCGTCGCCGGTCCGGCCCCCGCCGACGCCGACCTCCGGCTGGGCGTCATGCACTCCCCCGAGCCCCGCAACATGACCCGCTTCGCCGCGGACGGCTACCAGTTCCTGCTGGCCGGCCACACCCACGGCGGCCAGCTCTGCATCCCGTTCTACGGCGCCCTGGTGACCAACTGCGGCATCGACCGGGCCCGCGTGAAGGGTCTGAGCCGCCACGACAACGCCTGGCTCCACGTCTCGGCCGGCCTCGGCACCTCCCCTTACGCCCCGGCCCGCTTCGCCTGCTTCCCGGAGGCGTCACTGCTTAGCCTTGTTCCTCGCCGTTGAGGCGGTCACAAGTACCTTGGGAGTCCGCTAGACTTTTCCAAGCACGCGCAAGACCGGCGTGCACCGGGGTGTAGCGCAGCTTGGCAGCGCGCTTCGTTCGGGACGAAGAGGTCGTGGGTTCAAATCCCGCCACCCCGACCCAGGTAGAAGGCCGCTTCCGATTTTCGGAAGCGGCCTTTCTCGTTGCCCGGGTGCCTGGAGAGACATCCGGTCCTTTCTCTGGACGGCCTCGCCGCGACATGGATGTTGGTGAAACATGACCGAAAGTCCCATGCCCGCCGGCGAGCTGCTGGAGATCGCCGACGCCCTCCTCCCCGGCCACTCCCTCGACTCCGCCCGGGTCACCGAGGGCAATCTCCATCACGTCGTACTCCTCCCGGGAACCGCGGCCGTACGGGTGAGCAAGCGACCGTCGTCGGCGGAGGCGATGCCGCGCCGCATGGAGGTGTTGCGCGAGGTCGCCGGCGCCGGGCTGCCCTTCGCGGTGCCGGAGCCGCTCACACCCGTGACCCGGTTCGGTGAGCGCGCGGCGGTCGCCGTTTCGTGGATCGACGGGGAGGAGCAGCCCGAGGGGCAGGGCGACCCGGATCAGATCGGAAAGTTGCTACGCGCCGTGCGGGAGGTCCCCGTCACGCCGCGGCTGAGGCAACTGCTCAACGCCCCCAGGGAGCAGGGCTGGGCCGAGGTTCTGGCCCAGCAGGTGGTGCCGCGCCTGCCGGACAGGTGGCGGGATGAGTGCCGCAGGCGCCTGGAGGCGGCATCGGCCCTGGAAGCCGTACCGGATGCGCTGGTCCACGGCGACCTGGGCGGCGCCAACGTGCACTGGGGCCGGGACGGCCGGTTGGTCGGCGTCCTCGACTGGGACCAGGCTCATCTGTTCGACCCCGCCGTCGACGCGGCCCTGATGGCCTGGCATGGCTGGGACACGATCAGGCTGGCCGTGGACCCCGAGACCTACCGGCGCGCCCGCGCCTACGACGCCCCGTTCGGGGTCGGGCATCTCGTCGGGATCCTTGACGGCCGTCCGCTGGTGAACGTCGACGGGTACGTGCGCAGCATCGTCGCCTGGCTCGAGACGTCTACCTAACGGTCTGTGATTTTGCGGTCACCATAGGGTCTCTTGGTACGGTGAGTACGTACAAGTCGTCCAAGGAGAACTCAAGTGCCGGCCGGATCCGACCCCCGCGCGTTGTACGAACGCGTCGCGGACACCCTGCGCACGTCGATAGAGCGAGGCGAACTGGCGCCAGGAGACACGGTGCCGCCAGAGCAGGAATTGGCAGAGAGACATGGCGTGTCGCGTCAGACGGTGCGACAGGCGTTGCAGCAGCTCACCAACGAGGGGCTGCTCAGCAGCGGGCGCGGCCGCGGCCGTACCGTGCGCTCACAGGCGCGCCTGCGCTGGCACCTGTCCCACTTCGAGCACCGGGGAGGGCACAGTGCCGACGCGGACGCGTGGGCGACCGAGGTCCAGGACCAGGGCCGCGTCCCCCTGCAGGAGGTGAGCGTCGGCCTGGAGATCCCGCCGAAACCGGTGGCCGAACGCCTCAATCTCGACGCCGAGCGGGACATCGTGGTGGTCCGGCGCAGGGTGCGGTACGTGGACGACGTTCCCTTCCAGGTGGCCGACAGCTACTTCCCCGAAGACCTGGCCAGAGGGACGGCGCTGATGCGGCCGAAGAGCGTGAGCGCCCCCGGTGGCCTGCTCGCGTCCATCGGTCACCCTCAGCACCGGCTGGTGGACGAGATCCAGGTACGGATGCCCACCAAGGACGAGTCCGCCCGGCTGGGGCTGCCCGCTGGCACGCCGGTGGCCGAGCACATGCGTACCGGCTACGACGCCGAAGGCAGGCCGGTACGGGTGATGGTCACGGTCGCACCGGGAGACCGGCACACGCTCGTCTACGAACTCGATGCTTCATGACCGTGGCCGAGGCCGTGGACCTTTTCCACAGTGACCCCATGACGCAGCCGCTGACCTACCCGGGACACGCCCCTGCCACCTCCGGTGTGCTGGTGGACGACACGTACCTGCAGCTGCGCTTAGAGGAGGCCGCCCCGGCGGACGACTGGCAGGCCGGAGACGAGACGCTGGGCGAGCTCCTGGCGCGACTCGACCGTTCCCCGATGCCGGAGCGCCATCCGGTCGTCGCCGTGGGCTCCAATGCCTCGCCCGGTCAGATGCGCCGCAAGTTCGCCGGCCAGGGGATCCCGCCGGTCATCCCCATGACGCTCGCCGAGGTGGACGGCATCGCTCCGGGCTTCTCCGCGCACGTCAACCGGTGGGGTTACGTGCCGGCCGTGCCGGTGGAGGCCCCGGGCGAGACCTCGCGGCTCTTCGTGCTCTGGCTCGACGAACGCGAGCTGGCCGCGCTCGACCTCACCGAACCGAACTACTGGCGCCGCCGCCTGCCCGCCGAGCACCATCCCGTGACGCTCGAATCCGGAGCCCGGCTGCCGCACTGCTTCGTCTACGTCGGCCGGCACGGGTGCCTGGTGGATGAGACGGGTGCGGCCAGACGACTCGCGGATCAGCGGGCGCTCATCCAGTGCCTTCTGGACGAGTCCCCTGAGCTGCGTCGTCTGTGCGGGAGCACGGCCGAGGAGTTCGTCGCGTCCGTACGGGACGAGGCGCTCCGTGACACGATCTACCGGCTCTTCCCGGCGGAGCGACGCACGATGTCACAACCCGGCCTCGTAGATCTGCCGCCCCCGCAGTCCCTCATTCGCAGCTGTCATGCCGACGAGTGGCGGCGCGTGTAGACCAGGCCGACCCACTGGGCTTTCTCCGTGTAGCTCGCCGCCACACGCGTGATTTTGCCGTTCAGGTCGATTACCACTGCACCCTGCGAGCCTTCACTGTGGCTGCCCTCGTAGAACAAATGCTGATCGTCCCACCATCCGATCGTCAACTGCATCCCGGTGTACGTGACACGCTTGACCAGCTTGCCCGTCTTGAAGTCCCACAAACAGTAGTGCGATCCCGTGGTCGCGTAGCACAGCGTGAGAAGCTGTTTGCCCGAAGGCGAGAAAGCGTCCGAGCCCTGCATCCAGCCGATCTTGTGCAGCGTGCGAAGTGTACGTCCGTCCTGCCGATACACACGGACACCTACGTCCGACTCCCAGATGCCGACGGCCAAGTATTTTCCGTCCGGGGTCCATTGGAAGGACGAGGCCGGGTCGATGTTGCGTACGGCAACGGCTTTCGAGGTGCCGGTCACGGCGTCGATAATGACAAAGCCCGTCGTATTGATCCCGTTCTTTTGGATGCTGAGGACAAGTTTGCGACCATCGCGCGTCCACTCCGGGACGGTGGCCTTCAGCGGTTTCCGCACCGTGCGGATGCGCTTGGCTTTGCCCGCGCTGTCGAAGATCACTACCGAGTTGTACGCCCCAGGGGAGGAGTACGGAATAGCCGCGACCCTTCCGCCTTTCGGTGCTGGTTCGAGCTGGCTGTACCCCTTCTTTTCCACAAACGAGATCCCGTCGGGCGAACGGAGGTAGGCGGCGCTTCGGGATTCTGACACCGCCTTGCTGAAGGCGGTCACACGCCACGGATCACCGTCCTGTTCATGCAATATGACGTCCGCTTCGGGAACATCCACGTCGGAGTCAATGAACTGCTGGGCAGACGCGGGAGTGGCAGCGACCGTGGTCAGAAGCAGGCTCACGATCAGTACGCCGCGTAACAGTGGGGAGTGGATCACCATGGCAGCATAGGAAACGATCGTGGACCGTGACGATGCCTGAGTCGTGGCCCAGATCGCGAGCCACGTAAGCAGGGGGTTGCCACCAGGGTCGTCAGGTTCCAAGGACCGACGTAACTCCAGCTGAGGTGCACAGGCCGGTCTTCAGTGCTGGTGTCGCGGATTCTTGGGTCGTCGCGTCTCATCGGTTTCGGTCTGATCAGCCATAAGCAGATTTATTGGCTGCTGGCGGGCTATGCCCCCTACTGTGTCGCCGTGAAAACGACGCTGATCACAGGTGGCGCGAGTGGCATCGGGTTCGCGCTCGCCAAGCGGCTGGTCGCCGACGGGCAGGCGGTTGCCGTCACCGGCCGCGACGAGGCCAGGCTCGCCCAGGTGCCCGGCGTGTTACGCCTGCCCGGGGATGCCACCGACTATGACGCCGTACAGGAGGCCGTGGCGGCGACCGTCAAGGAGTACGGCAGGCTCGACCACGTCGTCGCCAACGCCGGCTTCTCCACCCACGGCCCGCTCACCGAGACCGACCCGGACCGGCTGCGTGACATGGTCCTCACCAACGTGCTCGGTCCCGCCCTGCTCGTGAAGGCCGCGTTGCCCGCGCTGCGCGAGACCCGCGGCCGGATCGTGCTGGTCGGCAGCGTCGCGGGGTTCATCCACTCGCCGGGCAACATGTACTCGGTGACGAAGTGGGCGGTGACCGCGCTCGCCGAGAACACCCGCATGCTCGTGACCGGCGATGGCGTCGGCGTGACGCTGATCGCGCCCGGCCGGGTGGACACCTCGTTCTGGCCGGACGGTCGTCCTGCCGGGCCGATGCTCAGCGCGGAGAACATCGCCGACGCCATCGCCTGGGCGCTGGCCCAGCCCGAAGGCGTGGACGTGAACACGGTCGTCGTGCGCCCCACCGGCCAGCCCACCTGATGCCCGCCCTCTACTCCGGCGGCAGCGTCGCCATGACGCCGCTGGTCCCGCAGTCGCACGCGCCGGTGGTCGAGGGCTCTCGCGGGTGTCATAGGTCGGATTGGTCGTCGCCGAACGACAGGTGCTCGGTGACGATGCCAAAGACGTACAGCAGAGAGCGCAGGGCGTCATCGGCGAAGACGCGTTGAGTGGAGATGACCCTTTGGATCCGCTCCGGTGACACGATGTCGCCGGTAGCGGCCTTGATCCAGACAGCTATTTGCCGGTGAAGGTCAGCGTTCTGGGCACAGGCCACTTCGGGCAGCGGAGCATCGTACGCCTCGGCGCAGTGCTCATTGAGATACAGCTCCCAGCGAGTCTCGCCGTCGGCCGCCCCCATCACGTACGCAAGGTCACTGTCCAGAACAAAGGCCAACAGGGCGTGCCCGCTCGTCTGCGCCAGTACGACTTCAGGATCCTCGACCGCCGAAATCTCCGTCTCGGCGACCGACCATCCCGGGGCGGCCACTTCCTCCCAGGCATCCGGGCCCCAGGAATCACCGGCGGGAAGGATATTCACTGCGTCGTTCGAGGCCTGACATGCGAGGTAAGCGGCCCAGGTGCCCACGGAATCCTCCGACGTCGGGTGTGCATAGGTTGGCGACCCTACCGAGCCGTTTTGACCGGACAAGTGATGTACGTCCTTCTGACCCGCCGCACCTGGTCGAGGAGAACTAGGGAGCGTCGACTCGCCAGGCGAGCACGCGGCCGTAGTGGGACAGGCCGTACACGTGCAGGCTCCCGCGGATGGTCGTCGCGGCGACCGAGCGGACCGGGCGGGCGAACGCGCCCAGGATGGCGAGGCGGCGCTGGGAGGCGGCGTCCCAGAGGGTGACCGTGCCGTCCTCGGTCCCGGTCACCAGCAGGACCCGGTCCCCGTGCTCGGCCAGGCTCAGGCAGGTGACGGTCGAGGTGTGCGATATCCACTCGCGACGTTCCCAGGCGGTGGTGTCCCACAGGTGCACGTACCTGCCGCTGGCGACGGCGAGCACGTCTCGATCGGCGATCCGGCCCATGGCCAGGCCCTCCCCGGTGTCGTCCACGTCGAGCACCTGGAGGTGGCGGCCGGTCAGCGGGTCCCAGAGGTCCACCTCGTTGTCGCGCCGGGTGGCCAGCACCGGCTGGTCCCCGGCCCTGCCGAAGGCGCTCTCGCTCAACGTGAACCCCCACCTGGGCAGCCTGGCCACGCACTCCTGCGTGACCGGGTCCCACACCTCGGCCCCGGCTGCGAGCAGCATACGGCCGTCGACCTCGCCGAAGGCGAGAGCGGTGGGTGAGGCGTGGCCGCTGGTGCCGAAGGTGACCTGGCCGCCCGTGGCGTCGTCCTTCCGCGCGACCCCGCGGATCTTGCTCAGCGGCTGCCACAGCATGGTGCCGTACGCGGCGCAGCCGCTGCTCGCGAGGTACGGCCGACCGGCCGCGTTCCCGGCCGCGAGCCCTCGGCAGCAGTGGTCGTACGGCGAGAGGTCGCAGTCGTGGCCGCGGCCGCTCTGGCGGCAGCCCACCGAGCCGATCTTCTCTCCGCTCGCCGCGTCCACGACAAGCACGGTGTCACTGTGCGTGCCGACGGCCAGGGCGGGCGCGCCCTGCGCCGTGGTGAACAGCGCCAGCCCCGACCCGCCGTAGCCGATCCGCCGGTGCCGGTGCGGCGTCTGCGCGTCCCAGAGCTGCACCGTCCCGTCGAGCCCGGCCGTGGCCAGGCAGAGGCCGCCCTCCAGGCTCCCGAACGCGGCGGCCGTGACCAGGCGGGTGTCCGCGTCCAGATGGACGTCCGTCCCGTCGCCCACGTACGTGATCACGGCCTTCGCGGGCCGTTCCCACGCCCGGCCGGTGTCGGTGTGGTTCGCCACGAGCATCACGTTCTGCCTGGCGTGGGTCGTCATGGCCACCGGACCCTGGTCGCGGTCGAACCCCCGGCCGCGGGCCCGGTCGCCGAGGTTCTCCAGTTTCAGGTAGACCGACTCGCGGCTCTGCACCGTGTAGTCCGGCGGGTGTTCGATCCGGACCACCACGCCGATCTCGGGCCGCCCGTTCCACATGCCCACGAGCAGGGGCGGTGCGAACCCGTCGTTCTCCAGGTCCGGCCAGACATCGTTCAGTCCGGCGGTGCCCAGCCGCTCGCCGGTGGCCGGGTCCCATACGTACAGCGCGTCGTAGCCCAGAGAGGCCAGCACCGTGCGGTCGGCCAGCTTCGCCACCGCGAGGTCGAGCACCGTTTCGTCCCATTCCGCGCGCAGCTCGCGTACGAGCTCGCCGGTGACCGGGTCCAGCAGGTCGACGCGCCCGTCGTGGTCGGCGACCAGGATCTCGTCATCGTCGTACCCGATCGCCACGGCGAGCAGCACCCGCCCGCCCTCGGCCGCGACGAAGGCCAGGGCCGACGGGTGGCCCGCGGTCGTCTCGCGGGCGAACCCGCGCGCTCCGGTGAGCGGGTCCCACGTACGGACGGTGCCGTCGTGATCGCCGCCGGCCAGCACCGGGCGGCCGTTCACCACGCCGAACGCCAAGGCGCGGACGCTCGCCGTAAGGCCCTCCAGGTCCGGCCCCGACTGGTCGAACGCGTCGCGCAGCCGCACCACGTGGTCGTCGCCGCCACTGGCCACGAACGTACGACCCCCGAACTCGCCCACCGCCACCGCCCGGACCGGGCCGTCATGCCGGGCCGGGCACACGTGGAAGGCCGTGGGCCGCTCGCCGGTCTCCCACGCCAGGGCCCAGGTCCCCGGCCCTGCCGCGTCCAATGCCGCCAGGGCCTCCGGCTCCTCGGCCGCGGCGGTCGCGCGCAGGAACTCGAGCCGTTCGGGGCCGGGGAGAGCGAGGAGGCGCGGGAGCGCCCGGCGGCAAGCGCGGAGGACGGCCGGTGGCCATGGGCCGCGGAGGAGCTCCGGACCGGCGTCGTTCAATGAGGAAAGATCGAGCGGCATCGTCGCTGCTCCTCTCCTTGCGTTCGATCAGAACCTAGTGATCGTGATCACGGAGGCACGGCGCGCTTCGCCAAATCGTGATCCGCCCGCCCCGGGGCCGGCCGGGCACTTCACTACTGTGTCGATCTTCTTGGATTTCTCTGGAGGGTGGATGAGGCGTCAGTCAGCGAGGTGGGCGGCGGTCGTCGTGGCGTTGGGCGTGGCCGCGTCCGGGTGTGGAACGCGACCGGCCGACACCGGTGTCCGGATCGCCGCGTCCGAGACGCCCTCACCGGAGGTGTCCGAGTCGGCGTCGCTGCTCGTGAAGGTCTTCGAGGAGGGGCAGCAGGACGATGTGCCCAATCCCGGGTCGGGTGCGGGTGACCCGCGGCTGGCCGCGGCCCTGCTCCCTGGCTTCCGGGACGTACGGCAGCGGTCGTACCAGCCGGGTGCCGTCGTCGCGTTGCCTGTCGCCGACCTGCGGTCCACCTTCATCCCGGAGCGGCAGATCAGCAGCCCTCTCGAAGGGCCGGAGGAGTGCACCAAGTGGACGGCCGGGATGTGGTTGGAGGTGCTGAGCCGGTACAACGCCCCCGGCGCGCAGCTGGCCGTCGCCATGATGGAGCCGGCCACCCCCGTCGGCTCGCGGCGGCCGATGGGGGCGGTCTTCAGTGAGGCGATCATCACCGGGCCTGCAGCCATGCTGGACCGGCTCGGTGATCCGGAGCTGCCCGCGCGATGCGGTCGCCTCCCCGTCGCGGGCGACGGGTTCGGGGAGATCCAGCCGCTGACCGTTCCGCACCTGGGCGAGCGGTCCTGGGCCTATCGCATCACCGGCACCGGGAAGGTCCCCGTCTGGCACTGGGTGGAGGTGGTCCAGACCTCGCATTACGTGCTGGAGATCCGGATTCCGAATCAGGACCCGCGCCCTCGTACCGACCCTGCCGAGTTGCTTCCGCTGATCGCTCAGGAGGCCTATGCGAAGGCGGCCAGGTTATTCTAAGATTCCTTAGAACATAAGAAGGAGTGGTCATGTCTTACCCCGAGCCCCGATACCTGGCAGAGGCCGGCGAGCACAGTGGCGTCCTGCGCACGGCGGACACCCCGCCCGACCTGTCGATGGCCAGTGGCACGCAGGTGCACTACCTCGGCACGGGCGGCTCGACGAACGGCGCGTTCGGCCTGTACCGATGGGAGATGGGCCCGCGCCCGTCCGGTCCCGGCGCGCACTTCCACCGCACGATGACTGAGTCGTTCTACGTGTTGTCCGGCACCATCAGGCTCTTCAACGGGGAGAAGTGGGCCGAGGGGAAGCCCGGCGACTTCCTGTACGTGCCCGAGGGCGGCGTGCACGCCTTCCGCAACGAGTCGGGCGAGCCGGCCTCCATGTTGATCCTCTTCACCCCGGGCGCGCCCCGCGAGGCGTACTTCGAGGAGCTCGCCGACATCTCCAACACCGGCCGCGAGCTCGGCCCCGAGGAGTGGACCGAGCTGTACCTGCGCCACGACCAGTACATGGTCTGATGTCCGAGTCCCCGGAGGAGCCGATCTACCAGCAGCTGGCCCGCATCGGCAAGGCCCTGGCCAGCCCGGTGCGGCTGCGCCTGCTGGACGTGCTCGGCCAGCGCGAGCACACGGTCGAGGAGCTGGCCCAGGCGGCGGGGGTGGCGCTCAAGAACACCTCCGCCCAGCTCCAGCAGCTGCGCGCCGTCCATCTGGTGACCAGCAGGAAGGACGGCCAGCGGGTCTACTACCGGCTGGCGGACGAGCGGGTGTCGCGGTTCCTGGCGGAGTTGCGGGGGTTCGCGGAGGAGCGGCTGGCCGAGCTGCGTGACGCCGTACGGACTCGGCTCGGGCCCCTTGAGGGGGTGACCGCCGACGAGCTGGCCTCCCGCCTGGCCGACCCCGGCACGCTGGTCGTGGACGTGCGCACGGCCGCCGACTACGCGGCCGGGCACGTGCCGGGGGCGATCTCCCTGCCCATGGCCGAGCTGCGCGAACGCCTGGACGAGCTGCCCAGGGAGAGGGAGATCGTGGCGTACTGCGGCGGGCCGTACTGCGCGGTGTCCTCGGAGGCCGTACGCGTCCTGAGCGAGCACGGCTACGCGGCCCGCGCCCTCGACGGCGGCTACCCCGGCTGGCAATGGCGGTGAGGCCTGGTGAGCGTGCGGTGAGCACGCGGTGAGGCGGTGCCGCCAGGGTTGACCCATCGCCGGATCCGCACCGAGGACCGGCCGCTGACAAGGAGCAGAAGATGGGCGTTCTGGCGGGCAAGACGGCGCTGGTCACGGGCGGGTCGCGGGGCATCGGGCGGGCGGTGGCGCTGCGGCTGGCCGCTGAGGGCGCTCTGATCGCCGTCCACTACGGCGGGAACGACGTGGCGGCCAAGGAGACCGTGGCGCGGATCGAGGGGGCGGGCGGCCAGGCGTTCACCGTCCGCGCCCGGTTCGGCGAGGCGGGCGCGGTGGACGAGCTGTTCGAGGGGCTGACCGCCGGGCTCGCGGGACGAGGGCTGGACGTCCTGGTCAACAACGCGGGTATCGGCCCCGCCAAGCCGATCTCGCAGACCACCCCGGAGGAGCTGGACCGGGTCCTGGCGATCAACGTCAGCGCGCCGTTCTTCGTGATCCAGCGCGCGCTGCCGCTGCTGAACGACGGCGGCCGCATCATCAACATGGGCTCGACGGCCAGCCGCTTCGCGGTCACCATGCAGATCGGCTACACCATCAGCAAGGCGGCGCTCGCGTCGATGGCCCCGACCCTGGCCAACGAGCTCGGCAGGCGCGGGATCACGGTGAACACGGTCGCGCCCGGCGCGGTGCGGACCGACATGACCGCGGGCTACACCTCGATCCCCGAGGTGGTGGCCGGGCTGGAGTCGATCACGGCGCTCGGGCGGCTCGGCGAGCCGGAGGACGTCGCCGACGTCGTCGGCTTCCTGGCGGGGCCGCAGGGCCGGTGGGTGACCGGCCAGACCATCGACGTGTCCGGCGGCACGTACCTCGGCCCTCTCACCTGACCTGGCGTTTCACCGCCGGGAGCGGCTGGAGCGGCCCCGCCCGCCTGCACGCGCGCCGCTTCGCCCAGCTCCACCCCGGCGAGGTGGCCGGGCTGGTCGCCCTGGACATCCTTTACGAGGAGTGGGACGCCTACATGCCCGCAGGCGCAGGCGCTCGACGAGACCGTCACCGAGATCCCGGCCGAGCTGGTCGAAGGCGCGCGGGCCCTGCTCAACGGCATGTTCGCGACCTAGCCTGCGGACATCCACGAGGCCCTCGTCGCCCGGCACCTGGACTTCGACAGGGTCTGAACCGTCACTGCGCCTCGTGCGGCAGCTCCTCGGGACGCCCGTGTAATCGCCCGAGGATCACGGGGGCGCGACGGACGTCCGCCCGCATCAGGCGGTGCCGGCGGCGGGCACCGCACACGTACCCCCAGGCGCAGCCCACGAGCGCCACGGCGGTGAACGCGGCCAGCCGGAGCAGATCGTCGGTTCCGAAGGCCAATTGGCCCTGGGGGTGCGCCAGAAAGCCCGTTGCGAAACACCACGACATCGCGCCCGTCGCCAGCGCGGCGAAATAACGCCGCACCCAGGCGCCGAACACGCCGACCGCCACCGCCATCACGATGATGCGTGCCGTGACCTCGGAGAAAGCCAGCGCGGCGACGACGCAAGCGCCGATCGCCCACACGAACCCGGCCGGAAGCAGCATCTCCACAGGACGCCCGCGCATCGACCATCCTTTCTGTGGGAGCAATTTCATAAAACCCGCCCGGGCCCGCGGGGGCGATATCTTCTACGGCATTACTTCGCACACGCCACGGCCGTTGACGCGTTATTCACGCGGTGCGGGCTCGTGGTGGTCTCGGCGGCCGCCGTCGGCTTCGTCACCGTCCTGCTGACCCCGCTGCCGCTCACGCCGGGGTTCGTGCCGGCGAGCGCCGCTCGACTTCGCGCTGCTCGCGATCGCGGGCGCGGCGATCGGGGCGGTGGTAGCGGCGGGGGTGACGTTCGTCCGGCGGCTGCGCTCGTCGTGGCAGGTGCCCGCCGTGGTGTCCTGGGCGGGGGCGCGCGGCGTGGTCCCGCTGTCCATCCCACTCGCCGACGCGGCGGGCGGCCGCTGCCCTATCGCGACCTGCTCATGGTGGTGGCCACGGGCGTCATCGTGATCTCCCTGCTGGTGCAGGGGTTCACGCTCGCGCCGCTGGTGCGCCTTTCGGGGCTGGCGGTCTCACCGCACGACTCGCGCGCCGAGTACGTACGCGGGCGCCGCAAGCTGGACGAGCCGGCGGACCTGGAGGCCTCCTCCCCCACCGTGCTCGAACGCGTGCGCCACTCAGCTGGAGCGACTGAGGCCGCCCCACGATCAGCCCACGTGGACGCGCGGCCGCAGCTCCGGGTCCGACTCGGCCTGGCGCAGCACCTCCCTGGTCACCGGCGGCACGTCACCGCCGCCGAAGACCAGGTACCGCAGCATCGCCACGGCCGGATTGCCCTCGGTCCAGTGGAAGTAGATGTGCGGCACGGAGCCGGTCCGGTCGCGCAGATGCAGCAGCAGCGCGGCCAGCGCGTTCGGCACCGCGGAGGTCTCGACCGAAAGGATCTTGTGGCCGTACCGCTCCTCGCCCTTGACGTGCAGCTCCGACTCGAACTCCGAGGCGTCCGGCACCGTCGCCTCCACGAACAGGACGGGCTCCGCGGGACGCAGCCGGTGGGTGACCCAGGCCTCGCGCAACTTGTCGTTGTACTCGGCCTGGTCCCGCTGGTGCGGCTCGTTGGCGATCACGTGGATCTCGCCGCACGCCGCCTCGTTGACGAACTGCTCGGCCAGCCGGTCCAGGTGCACCGCCGTGACCCGCAGCTCGGTGGAGCGGGTGGCGCGGGAGATCAGCGAGAGGCCGACGATGCTCGCGATGAAGAACGAGGCGATCTTGACGCCGTCCGGCCGCTCGAAGACGTTGTCGATCAGGGTGTAGGCCAGGACGAACGAGATGAGCGCGAACCCGGCCATGGCCTTGTGCTGCCCCTGCTTCCCGGCCGACAGCGTCACCGCGACCGCGGCCGAGAGCATGAGCACCAGCACGCCGGTGGCGTACGCGCCGCCCTGGGCGTCCACGTCGGCGTCGAAGATGATCGTGATGGCGAACGCGATGACCGAGAACACCAGCACCAGCGGCCGGATCGCGCCCGTCCACTCCGGCGCCATGCCGTACCGGGGCAGGTAGCGCGGCACCAGGTTGATCAGCCCGGCCATCGCCGAGGCCCCGGCGAACCACAGGATCGCGATTGTGGAGATGTCGTACACGGTGCCGAACCAGTCGCCCAGATATTCGTGCGCCAGGTAGGCCAGCGCCCGGCCGTTCGCCTTGCCGCCGGCCTCGAACTCCTGGTGCGGGATGAGCACGGTGGTGACGAAGCTGGAGAAGATCAGGAAGACGCTCATGATCAGCGCGGCGGTGGTGAGCATCCGCCTGGTGCCCTTGATCCGCTCCTGGATCTCGCCCTTGACCACCGGCATCACCGCGACACCGGTCTCGAACCCGGACAGGCCCAGCGCCAGCTTCGGCATGACCACGAGAGACAGGCCGATCATGGCCAGCGGGCTGGAGAAGTCCAGGCTCAGCGCGCGTTTCCAGTCGACGACCACCTGAGGGGCCTCCAGCACGTGCACGACGGCCGTCGCGACCACGACCGCGTTCAGTGCCAGGTAGACGAAGACGAGCACCACGGCGATGCCGATCGCCTCGGTGAAGCCCATCAGGAACACGCCGCCGAGCAGGGCCAGCAGCACGAGCGTCACGATGACCCGCTGTCCGGCCAGGAAGTCCGGCACGAACGGGTTCTCCAGGATGTGGGCGGTCGCGTCCGCCGCCGACAGCGTCATCGTGATCACGAAGTCGGTGGCCGCGAAGCCGAGCAGGACCAGCACGAACAGCTTGCCCCACCACTGCGGCGCCAGCTTCTCCAGCATCGCGATCGAGCCCTGCCCGTACGGGCTCTCGACCGCGACCCGGCGGTAGACCGGCAGCGCGCCCAGCAACGTGAGCGCCACCAGGAACAACGTGGCCAGCGGCGAGAGCAGCCCGGCCGCCAGCGCCGCGATGCCCGGCTGGTAACCGAGCGTGGAGAAGTAGTCCACACCCGTCAGGCACATCACCCGCCACCACGTGTGCTTCACATGGGGGCCGTGCTCGATCTGCTTCCGGTCGGTCTGCAAACCCTCCAGCAACCAGGACCGCAGCGTCCCTTCCGTGGGGGCCGGCTTTTTCGCCAGCACCATAACGGTCACCCCTCCGAAATGGCCGCATAAATACGCATCGCACACTATCCAGGCCAAAGAGGTGATTAGCCTGGTCAGGGCGTCAAGAAAACGTATAAATCGGAGACTGACCAGTACAGTCTCGGCACTATCGGCCCGGCCGTAACAAGATGCCCGGTTCGTGACGAGGTCATGCCCGGCCGGTGATCACGTCTCTGGTTGGGCAGGCCGCTGACCAGCAGAGTTGCACTCAGTCGATGTGAAGGAGTCGTCATGGGTGCCCTGCTCCAGCGCCGGGACTTTCGCAAGGCCACGTCCGCGTGGCATGGACCGCTCAGCTACTGCGCGGCGGCGCTGGCGGTGCTGGCCGTCGGCTGCGCGATCGGGCTCGCGGTGGACGGGCGGACGCTGATGGGCCAGGGGGTGTGGCTCAAGCCGATCAAGTTCGCGATCTCCCTCGGGCTCTACGCGCTCACGCTGGCCTGGATGATCGGCCAGGCCCGGCGGTGGCGGCGGACGTTGTGGTGGCTGGGCACGGTGACCGTGGGCGGCTTCCTCCTCCCGGAGATCACGGCCATCACCTTCCAGGCGGCACGGGGGGTGCGCAGCCACTTCAACTTCGCCACCGGGCTGGACGAGACGGTGTTCATGATCATGGGTGGCGCCGCGTACCTGGGCTGGCTGCTGACCTTCGCGATGGGGATCCTCCTGATGGCGCAGCGCCGCCTGGACCGGGCGATGGCGTGGGCGATCCCGCTCGGGCTGGCCATCTCGCTCGCGGGCATGTCCGTCGGCTACCTGATGACCGCTCCCACCCCCGGCCAGGCGGAGGGGCTGGCCAGAGGGCTGAGCCTGACCACGATCGGCGCGCACAGCGTCGGCGCGCCCGACGGCGGCGCCGGCATGGCGGTCACCGGGTGGGAGACCGGCGCGGGCGACCTGCGGGTGGCGCACTTCGTCGGCCTGCACGCCCTGCAGGTGCTCCCGCTGGTCGCGATCGGCCTGCGCCTGCTCGCCCGGCGCTTCCCGATCCTCGCGGGCGCGGGCGTCCGTACCGCGCTGGTGGTCGTCGCCGCGCTCGGGTACGCGGGGCTCACGGGGCTGGTGCTGTGGCAGGCGCAGCGCGGGCAGGCCCTCGTCCACCCCGACGCGTCGACGCTCGGCGCCGCCGCCGCTCTCGCCGGGCTGGTCTCGGTCTGCGCGGCCGTAGTCCTGGCCGTCTCCGCCCGCCGGCCCAGGGCGTCGGCCGGGCGGCGCGTCCCCGCCGCCGCCGTCGGGACCTCCGCCTGATCCCCGGCACCCGGCGTCTCCTAGGCTGCTCGGGTGCACAAGCGGGCGATGCTGATCGTTGTCGTGGTGTTCGCGGGCTTCGCGAGCATCTACGTGGCCGCCGGTTCGCCCCTGGCGCTGGCCGTGTTCGGAGTGCAGGTCGCCTTCGCCCGGTGGCGGTCGTGGTGGCTGGTCCCCCTCCAGGCCGTCCTGGCGTACGGGTCGGTTCTGCTGTCCGGCTCCTCCGTCGGCGTGCTCGGCTTCGTCGGCGGGACGTTGCTGCTGACCCGGCTGTGGCCGCTCGCCCTGGCGGTGGCGGTGAGCGCCGCGCTGCTCGGCCCCGCCGACCCGGTGATCAGCATGGTGCTGATCTCTCTGATCGTCTACGGCCTGACGAAGATGATCGACCGGATCGACGAGGTGAACGCGGCCAGGCTCGCGCTGGCGGTGACGGCGGCGGCCGAGGAGCGGCTGCGCATCGCCGCCGAGCTGAGCGCGGGCCTGGGCAGGGCGCTGGCCGCGATCGCCGACGGCGCCCGGACGGGCGAGCCCGACGTGGAGACCGCCCGCCGCTCGCTGGCCGAGGCCAGGGCCGCGGCGGCGAGCTACCGGGCCATGTCCCTGGCCCCCGAGATCACCACCGCCAAGGCCATGCTGACCGCCGCGGACGTCACCGTGGACGTGCGCGTCGGGCACGCCGAGCCGCTGGGTCCCGCGGGAGCGCTCCTGGCGGCGGTGCTCCGGGAGGCCGTGACGGAGATCGTACGGCGGCGCACGGCCACCACCTGCCGCATCGAGACCTTCACGGAGGCGGGCACGGTACGGCTGCGCGTCTCCCACGACGGCGCGCGCACGGCCGGCGACGAGAGCCTGGGCGACCTGCCCGCCCAGGTCGAGGCGGCGGGCGGCACGCTCACCGTCGGGCTCACCGACGACGCCATGGTGACGGTGGAGGCGAGGTTGCCCGCCACGGTCACCGAGCCCGTGCCCGACCCGGGTGGCAGCGTGCTGCCGATGGCGCTGCTGGCGGCCGTGCTGGTGGGGTTCTCGGCCAAGGCGCTGCTGGTGGCCGGCTCGCCGTGGCCGGCGATCCCGCTGGCCGTCATCGTCTTCATGCAGCTGCGATCGGTCGAGGGGCGGCACCCGGTGGCGCTGTCGATCATGGCGGTGCTGACGTTCGCGCCGATCCCGCTGTTCGGGCAGGCGTGGCTGGGAGTGGCGGGGTTCCTGGCGGGGCCCATCCTGCTGGCCTTCCCGTGGGCGGCGGCGCTGCCGCTGGTGGCGGCCATCGTCGCGGTGGTCGCGGCGGCCGGCGTGCTGCTCGGCCTGCCGGTCCCGCTGATCGTCAACTACCCGATCAGCACGGTCGTGACCGGCCTGGTCGTGTACGGGCTGTTCAAGCTCGCCCAGCTGGCCAGGGAGCTGCACGAGTCGCGGGACGGCCCGGCCCGCGCGGCCGTCGTCGAGGAACGCCTGCGCGCCGCCCGTGACCTGCACGACCTCCTCGGGCACACCCTGGCGGCGATCCTGCTCAAGTGCGAGCTCGCCCGCCGCCTCGACGCCGAGCGGGCACGCAAGGAGCTGGACGACGTCCTGTCGATGACCGAGCAGGCGATGCGGGACCTGCGGACGGTGTCGGGCGGGCACCAGGAGCTGTCCCTGGCCACCGAGGCGGAGTCGGCCCGTTCGCTGCTGGCGACCGCGGGCATCGACGTCCTGCTCGACCTGGGCCACGACACCCTCGCCGGGGAGGCCGACACCACGCTCGGCATCGTGCTCAGGGAGGCCGTCACCAACGTCCTGCGGCACAGCTCGGCCCGCCGCTGCACGATCACGACGTCCGTACGGGACGGCGCCGTACGGCTGAGCGTGCGCAACGACGGGGCACGGGCCGCGGAGGGACGCCGCGGCTCGGCCGGGATCGGCAACCTCACCACCCGGCTGACGGCCCTCGACGGGCGGCTGGCCGTGTCCCAGGAGGACGGCTGCTTCGAGCTGACCGCCACGGTCCCGATCTAGATCCAGCCGGCCTCGGTGGCGATGCGTGCGGCGTCGGTGCGGTTGCGGGCGTTGAGCTTGGCGACGATCGCGGTGATGTAGTTGCGGACGGTCCCCGCGCTCAGGAAGAGCTGTCCCGCGATCTCGGTCGCCTCGGCACCCGCCGCGACCAGCCGCAGGACGTCGGCCTCGCGCGAGGTGAGCGGGTTGTCGGCCAGGTTCCACGCGGTGCTGGCGAGCGACGGGTCCAGAACCCGTTCGCCCCGCGCCACCTTCCTGATCGCGCCCGTCAGCTCCTCCGGCGAGGCGGTCTTCAGGATGAAGCCGTCCACCTGGGAGGCGAGCGCGCGGCGGAGGTGGCCCGGCTTGCCGTGGCCGGTGAGCATGAGCGTGCGGCAGCCCGGCAGCTTCGCGCGCAGCTCGCCGGCGGCGTCGAGGCCGTCGATCGCGCCGGGCATGTCGACGTCCAGGACGGCCACGTCCGGCTGGTGGACCAGGGCGGCGGAGACCACCGCGTCCCCGGACTCGACCGCCTGGACCACCTCGATGTCGGGCTCAATGCTGATCAGGGCCACGAGCGCCTCCCTGATGACGTGCTGGTCCTCGGCCAGGAGAATGCGGATCACCTGACCATTATGTCCGGATCATGATGAGGTCATGGCGGGGTGGTGACCGGCTCTCTGGTGGCTGAAAGCGCAGATCAGCAGGCTTGAGGCATGACAGAGGCAGTGCGGTTGGACGCGGTGAGCAAGGTGTACGGCAGGGGCCGGAGCGCGGTGGCGGCACTGCGCGAGGTGTCCATCGCCATTCCCCGGGGCACCTTCACCGCCGTCATGGGTCCCTCGGGCTCGGGCAAGAGCACGTTCCTGCACTGTGCGGCCGGGCTCGACGTCCCCAGCTCGGGGTCGGTACGGCTGGGCGGCACCGACCTGGCGGGCATGGACGAGAACGCGCTGACCGAGCTCCGGCGCCGGCGCATCGGCTTCGTGTTCCAGGCCTTCAACCTGGTCTCCGCGCTGACCGTGACGGAGAACATCACGTTGCCGCTCATGCTGGCCGGCACCCGGGTCGACCAGGGCTGGCTGCGGGAGGTCGTGCGCAGGGTCGGCCTCGACGGCCGTGCCGGGCACCGCCCGGCCGAGCTCTCCGGCGGCCAGCAGCAGCGCGTGGCGATCGCCAGGGCGCTGGTGACCAGGCCGGAGGTGGTGTTCGGCGACGAGCCGACCGGCGCGCTGGACACGATGACCGCCCGCGACGTGCTGACCCTCCTGCGGGAGGTGGTCTCCGGGCTGGGCCAGACCGTGGTGATGGTCACCCACGACCCGGTGGCGGCCTCGTACGCCGACAACGTGCTGTTCCTGGCCGACGGCCGGATCGTGGACGCGATGGCGGCTCCCACCGCCGAGAAGGTGGCCGGGCGCATGACCGGGCTGGGGGCGTGGAACTGATGATCTCTTTCGCGTTGAGGATGCTCCGCCACCGCAAGGCCGGGTTCGCCGGCGCGTTCGTGGCCCTGCTGTGCGCGGCGGCGCTGGTGACGGCGTGCGGGATGCTGCTGGACACGGGCCTGCGCGGCGGGGTGGCGCCCGAGCGGTACGCCGGCGCCCCCGTGATCGTGGCGGGCGACCAGTATGTCCGGCAGGCCAAGGAGAGCGGCAAGGAGAAGGCCAAGCTCCTGTCCGAGCGCAGGTGGGTCCCGGCCTCCCTGGCGCAGGACCTCGCCCGCGTGCCCGGCGTGACGAAGGTGGTCACCGAGGTGACCTTCCCGTACGCCGGGTTCACCGCCCACGGCTGGGAGTCGGCCGCGCTCACCCCGTTCACGCTCGCCGAGGGGCGCGCCCCCAAGGCAGCGGACGAGGTGGTCGTGGACGCCCGCCACGCCGGCCGGGCGATCCCCGGCCACCGCGTGGTGGGGGTGACCGCGCAGGCGCTGCCCGGCCAGGACACGATCTTCTTCGCCACCGGCGAGGCCCGCCGCCTGGCCGGACGCGAGGGCCTGGTGACGGCGATCGGCGTCTGGCCCGGGGTCGAGGTCACCGTCAAGGGCGCCGTGGCCTACACCGGCGACGAGCGCGGCGCGGTCGAGTTCCCCGCGGCGGAGAACTCCCGGGTCAGGCTCATCAGCCTGGGCGGCGCGCTCGGCGGCACCTCGCTGCTGGTGGCGATCCTCGTCGTGGTGGGCACGTTCGCGCTGTCCATGCAGCAGCGCCGGCGTGAGATCGCCCTGCTGCGGGCCGTCGGCGCCCTGCCCGGGCAGGTCAGGAGGCTCGTCGGCGGCGAGGCCCTGCTCATCGGCGCGGTCGCCGGGGCGCTCGGCTCCGGGGCCGGGATCCTGCTCGGGTTCTGGCTGCGGTCCCGGTTCGTCGACCTGGGCGCGATGCCGGCGAACCTGCGGCTGGTGGTCAGCCCGTTCCCCCCGATCGTCGCGGTTCTGACCACGCTGGTGGCCGCGTGGGTGGCGGCGCGCGTCTCCGCCCGCCGTACGGCGCGGATCAGGCCGGTGGAGGCGCTGGGAGAGACGGCGATGCCCGCCGCCGGGATCCCGCCGGTGCGGCTGGTCGCGGGCCTGCTCGCCCTGGCCGGCGGCGTGGTCCTGACGATCGTGCTGTCCGGCCTGAACACGGAGGCGGCCTCCAGCCCGGTCACCATGCTGACCGCGCTGGTGTGGACGATCGCGGTCGCCCTGCTCGGGCCGCTGGTCGCGCGGGCGGTGACGGCGCTGCCGCTGCGCGCGCCCGGCGTGGCCGGCTACCTCGCGCGCAAGAGCCTGCGCGCCGGCACCGGACGGCTGGCCTCGGTGATCGTGCCGCTGACCCTGATGACGGCGATGACGTGCACGATCCTGTTCGTGCAGACCACCATGGGACACGCCGCGCAGAGCGAGCTGAGCGCGGGCGTCAGGGCCGACCACGTGCTCGGGCCCGGCGCCTCGGCCGCCGCCGCGCGCCAGGTGCCCGGCGTGCGTGCCGTCACGGAGGTGCTGCGCACGTCGGTCAGGATCGACCTCGAGAAGTACGCCGTCCAGGCCGTCACGCCCGTCGGCCTGGACCGGACGATGGATCTGGGCGTGGTGGCGGGCTCGCTGGACGGGCTCGGCGACACGTCCGCGGCGATCAGCCGCACCGCCGCCGACCGCCTGGACGCCGGCCTGGGAGACCGGCTCAGGCTGGTGCTCGGCGACGGCACCCCCGCCGAGGTGCGGGTCGTCGCGATCTACGCCCGCGGTCTCGGCTTCGGCGACCTGACCCTTTCCCGGGAGCTCGTCGCGGGCCACGTGGACGACCCGCGGGGCACCGTCCTGGTCTCCGGCGGGGACCGGGAGGCGCTCCATCGGGCGTCCGGCGTGCCGGTGCTCGACGGGGCCGGGACTGCGCAGGTGGAGAGCCCCAACGCGGCGGTCACGTACGTCGCCATGGGCCTGATCATCGCCTTCTGCGCGATCGCCGTGGTCAACACGCTGGCCATGTCCACCCTGGCCAGGTCCAGGGAGCTCGCCCTGCTGCGGGTGGTGGGCACGACGCGCCGGCAGGCGGCGCGGATGCTGCGCGCGGAGACGCTGACGGCGACGGTCGTGGCGGTGGCCCTCGGGTCGGCGATCTCGCTGGTGACGCTGGCCGCCTTCAGCGCGGGGATGACGGGGTCGGCGCTGCCGTACGTGCCGCCGGTCGCGTACCTCGCGGTGATCGCCGCCGTGGCGGCCCTGGCGCTGGTGGCCACGGCCGTCCCGGGCAGGTTCGCGCTGAGCTCCCGTCCGGCGGACACGCTCGCGGCGCGCGAGTGACGGGCCTCAGCCGGGCGGATTTCAGGCGGGCGGATTTCAGGCGGGCGGATTTCAGGCGGGCAGCCAGCGGAGCCAGCCGCCGTGCAGCGCAGAGAACGCGACGGGACGCCCGTCGAGCGCGAGCGCGTAGGTGACGACGTCCGCCGGCGGCCGCTCGTGGAGGCGGGCGTCCACATCCGGGAGGACGCCCGGGTCCTCCTGGGCGATCCAGTGGCCGCCGAGCCGCCGGACCTGCTCCACGAACGTGGCGCGCCCGTCGTCCGGCACGTAATAGAGGACCGCGGTGTGGTAGACGACGAGCGTGGCGTGCGCGGGCGCCTGGGCGGCCACCTCGCCGACCAGCGCGTTGAGGTCTCCCCGAACGATGCGGGGCGGATCCCGGCGCGCCACGTCGATGGCGGTGTCCAGGCGCCGCAGGCGGTCGTGCTGTTCGGGCCAGACCAGCGTCCGCAGCCATCGGACGTCGTCGGGGTCGGTGACGTCGAGGGGGTTGAGGTCGATGCCGGCCCGCCAGGCGACGGTCACCGCGCCGCCCGGTTCGGCGAAGGGCGACTCGCCCTCGGTGCGGCAGCGCAGCCGCAGCGGGCTGTCCAGGTCCCCGGCCAGGCGTCCGTCGTAGTCGTAGCCGTAGCGGTCGGGCAGCAGGCACAGCCCGGCCGACGCGCCGACCTCCAGCAGCGCCAGCGGCTGCGGGAGCGAGGCGAGCAGCGGGTAGAGAGCGGCGCACCGGGCCGCCTCGTTGGTCTGGGTACGGCGGGCGAGCATCGTGGCCACGACCGCGTCGCGGTGGTCGAGCACGGACCGGCGGAACTCCTGGTAGCCGGCGGGCGTCCCCGCGACGTACCGGGCGGCGGCGAACAGCAGGTTGGGTTGTCGCTTGGCGGGCGGGAGTCCGGACAGCAGCGCGATCAGGTCGGGGTCGTCTGCCACCCCGGAGGCGAGCAGCTCGTACAGCGGCGACGAGCCGCGGGCCTGCCTCGACGCGAAGCGCCGGTACTGTTCCGCGGTCGTCGGCTCCATGATCGACACTCTAAGGAGGCGGCCCGCCCCTGGGAACAGGGCGGGCCGGTGGGGTCGGTCACTTGCGATAGATGTGGATGTTCTTGATGTGGTTGTCGCTGCGCGCCGACATCCCTGCCCGGCCGTAGAGGCCGGCCTTGAAGTAGTGGGTGGCCGCGCCGCGGTCGTTGAAGCTGGTGCGGTACTGGCGGTTGACGAAGATGTGGATCTTGCCGATGCCGGTCTCGTGGACGACGTTGAGCCGGATGTACTTGTCGTACACCGGGGCGTAGATCTGCGTCGTGGAGTCGTAGTAGTTGATGCTGTCGGTGTTCATGGCCAGCGTCATGAACGCCGTCGCCGACGTCGCGCCGCCGAAGACCTGCATGACGCACATCCGGTGCGTGCCCGCCCCGATCTTCATGTCGCACTCGAACTGCGCGTCCCCCGAGGTGTAGTCGTTGTGGAAGCGCAGCTCGCTGCGCGGGCCCGAGTCCTGGCCGGGGAAGGTGCTGGGGTCGGTGTCGAACACCCAGAAGTGGTGCTCGCCGGTGGCGGCGTCGTACGTGTGGCGGGTCCTGTCGGGCGGCTGGTGGACGGAGTAGGTGGGGAAGATCTCCGTCCAGCCGGAGCCGATGGGGCCCGCCGCCCGGGCGGTGGCGGCCCGGGCCGCCGGGGCGCCGCCGAGGAGCGGGACGGCGAGGCCGGCCATCGTGCCGCCGAGCACCGCGCGGCGGCTGGGTGCGTGATCCATGCGTTCCTCCTTGGTGTGGAGTCGGAGTACGGCGGAGCGCATTTGCGAAACGTTGCGAAACATCAATCTGCCGGAAAAGTAGGCGAAACGTCGGATGTCGTCAAGGGCTTGTTCGAGACGGCAGACTTAGAGGGCGGGAGGATGTGAACAGTGGACGACATCACGACGGAGCGGCGGAGCACGATGGCCGACATCGCGGCTCAGGCCGGCGTCTCGGTCTCGACCGTGTCCAAGGTGCTGCACGGGAGGTCGGATGTCTCCGCGAAGACCAGGGGCAAGGTCCAACGGCTGCTCGGCCAGCACGGCTACACGCTGCCCGGCCGCTACGAGCACCCCGGCGGCCTGATCGAGTTCGTCATCAACGAGCTGGACAACCCCTGGGCGGTGGAGCTGATCCGCGGCGCCGAGGAGGCGCTGCAGGCCGAGGGCATGGGCCTGGTCGTCTCGGCCGTGCACAAGCGGAGCAACCTGGCCCGCCAGTGGCTCGACGACCTCGGCACGCGCGGCTCGCTCGGCGCGATCCTGGTCATCTCCGAGCTCTCGGCCGACCAGGAGCGCGAGCTGCGGCGGCTGGGCATCCCGTTCGTGGTGGTGCAGCCGTCCGTGGACGAGGGCCCCGACGTGCCGTCGGTCGGCTCGACCAGCTGGAACGGCGGCTTCACCGCGACCAGGCACCTGATCGAGCTCGGCCACCGGCGGATCGCGATGATCACCGGTCCCGCGCACCGGCTGACCTCGCGGGCCCGGCTCGACGGCTACCGCGCCGCGCTCGACCAGGTGGGCATCGAGGTCGATCCCGCCCTGGTCCGGCACGGCGACTACAGCCACCAGCCGGCCTACCACCACGCCATGGAGCTGCTCGACCTGCCCGACCGCCCCACGGCCGTCTTCGCGGGCAACGACATCCAGGCGCTGGCGACGTACCGGGCGGCCCACGCGCGCGGCCTGCGCGTGCCGGTGGACCTGAGCGTGGTCGGGTTCGACGACCTGTCCTTCGCGCAGTGGATCGCCCCCACGCTCACCACCGTGCGCCAGCCCCTGGCCAACATGGCGGCCATGGCCGCCCGCATGCTGATCCAGCTCATCAACGGCCAGGAGCCCGACACGCCGCGGGTCGAGCTGGCGACCAGCCTGGTGATCCGCGAGAGCACCGCGCCGGCGCCCGGTTAGCGGCCTGCGGGTGGCGCGTCAGAAAAAAAGCGAAAATCCGGTGTCTGGTCTGTCGATCCGGCCCAGAGGAGTTCGACGCGTTGGCGAGAGACCTCGTAGGAAGGAAACGCCATGCAGAAGATCACCACGTTCCTCTGGTTCCACGACCAGGCCGAGGAGGCCGCCGGGTTCTACACCTCGCTCTTCAAGGACTCGCGCGTCCTCGAGGTCACGCCCGGGCCCACCGGGTCGGCCATGGTGGTGACGTTCGAGCTGGCCGGGCAGCGGTTCATCGCGCTGAACGGCGGCCCGGAGTTCACGTTCACCGAGGCCGTCTCGCTCTACGTCGACTGCGACTCGCAGGAGGAGGTCGACGAGCTGTGGGCGAAGCTCACCGAGGGCGGCGAGGAGTCGCAGTGCGGCTGGCTCAAGGACAAGTACGGCCTGTCCTGGCAGATCATCCCGCGCCGCCTCCAGGAGCTGATCGGCGACCCCGACCCGGAGCGGGCGCAGCGCGCCGTCAAGGCCATGATGGGCATGAGGAAGATCGACGTCCAGGGCCTGGAGGACGCGGCCAACGGCTAGGCGCGGGTGGGCGGGCCTTCCGGGTCCGCCCACCGCCGGGAAAATGCGGTGCGGGCAGGGCGATCACTGAAGTAGCGTCGGCGGCCATGAGCCTCTCCCGCGTACGCCCTCCCGCCGTCGCAGACGAACGTACCCAGCTCATCGGCTGGCTCGACCTGCAGCGCGCGCTCGTGCGGTGGAAATGCGAGGGCCTGTCGGAGGAGGACGCCCACCGGCCGGTCCTGCCGACCTCGCCGCTCATGACGGTGGCGGGCCTGGTCTCCCACATGCGCTGGACCGAGCACTGCTGGTTCGAGGTCCTCTTCCTGGGCCGCGACTCGGCCTCCAACCCGCAGTTCGACGAGACGGCGGAGGACCTCGACATGCGGGTCGAGGGCGTCCCGCTGGCCCGGCTCCTCGACGAGTTCGAGCAGCAGTGCGCGGTCTCCAACGAGATCGTCGCCGCCCACTCGTTCGACGACGTCGGCGAGTTCCCCGGCTTCAGCTCGAACGCCGCCACCCTGCGCTGGATCCTGATCCACATGGTCGAGGAGACCGCCAGGCACGTCGGCCACCTCGACACGGTCAGGGAGCTGCTCGACGGCGCCAAGGGCTACTACTGAGCCAGCGGCTTCTCGTAGCAGCGGGTCAGCGGGGCGTCCACGTACTTCCCGTACGGCTCGATCGGCCGGTACGCGCACCGCTCGTACAGCGCGATGGCCTCGGGCTGCCGCAGCCCGGTCGCCAGCCGCAGCCGCCGGTAACCCAGGTCCCAGGCCAGCCCCTCCAGCGCGCCCAG
Source organism: Nonomuraea sp. NPDC052116 (assembly GCF_040680035.1). Lineage (NCBI taxonomy): Bacteria > Bacillati > Actinomycetota > Actinomycetes > Streptosporangiales > Streptosporangiaceae > Nonomuraea > Nonomuraea sp. NPDC052116. Next base: position 151,670 of record NZ_JBFAWA010000020.1, read on the forward strand.
GATCGACGTGGCGATGCCGCGCCCGCGATACTCGGGCAGCACGAACATCCGCTTGAGCTCCCCGGTGAGGTCGTCCACGGGCTGCACGGCGCCGCAGCCGACGGCCCGGCCGTCCACCGACGCCACGAGGAACCTCGCGCCGTCCTTGACATGTGAGCGCCCCTCGGGCCCGTAACGCGCCACCAGCTCCGCGAACGCCGCGTCGAGCAGTTCGGCCAGCTCGCCGTCCTCGGCGGCCCGCTCTTCGATCAGCATGCCGATATGGTAGAGATCGCCCCTTACAGGCCGAGCATCTGGGCGGGTTCGGCGATGACCTGCTGGATGATCAGCCCCGCCGCGCCCAGCACGGCGGCGTCCGCGCCGATGCCCGAGACCACCAGAGCGGGCGGCGTGCCCCGCATGTGGCCCAGCCGGGTGCCCAGCCCCTCCGCCACCGGCCCTTCGAGCCAAGGGAAGAGCGGCGCGTAGATCCCGCCGAGCACGATCCGGCCCGGGTCGAGCAGGTGCACGGCCGAGGTGAGCGCCACGCCGAGCGCGTGCCCGGCCCGCCCGCACGCCTCCAGCGCCCGGCGCTCCCCCGACTCCAGCCGCGTGACCAGCTCGGACACCGAGGGCAGTGCCCCCAGCAGGGCGTCCTGACCGGCGTACACCTCCAGGCAGCCCCGCCCGCCGCACCTGCAGGCGGGCCCGTCGGGCACCACGACCACGTGGCCCAGCTCGCCCGCCAGCCCGAACGTCCCCCTGAACACGGTGCCGTCCACCACGAGCCCGGCGCCGATGCCGATCTCGCCGGACACGTAGAGGAAGTCCGTCTCCCGCGAGCCGAACCACAGCTCGCCGAGCGCCGCCAGGTTCGCCTCGTTGTCGATGACGAAGGGCAGGTCGACGAGGTCCGGCACGCGTACGTCCCGCCAGCCCAGATGCGGCGCGTTGCGCAGCACCTCGCCCTCGACCGTCCCGGGCACGGCCAGGGCCGCGCCGATGACCCGCAGCCCGGCCAGCTCGGCCTCGGCCGTGGTCTCCTTCACCAGGTCGCGCAGGCTCCCGAGGATGTCCACGGGGTCGGAGTTGCGGTTGTCGGCCGGCCGGGTACGGCGCAGCCGCACCTCCCGGGTCAGATCGACGACGCACGCGGCCAGGTAGTCGATGTTGATCTCCAGCCCCAGCGTGGCGACCCGGTCGCCGCTCAGGCTCACGGCCACGCCCGGCCGCCCCCGCTCGCCGCCCCGCACGGCCCCGCCCTCGGCCACCGCTCCCGCCTCGATCAGGTCGGACACGAGGCTGGACACGGTGGTCTTGGTGAGCCCCGTCATCTCGGCGAGCGCGGCCCGGGTGTGCGGTCCTGATCGGTGGATGGCGCCCAGGACTACGGCCAGGTTACGGGCGCGCATGGAATCATGCCGGACCCCTCTTGACGCCGCCATGCCTGCCTCCTCAGGATTATGTACAGATTATGGACTAAACCGAGGAGCCACCCCAAATGACCGATTTCATCCCAACCCCGACCGACCAGTTCACCTTCGGCCTCTGGACGGTCGGCTGGCAGGCGCGCGACCCCTTCGGCGACGCCTCGCGGGCGCCGCTCGACCCGGTGGAGACCGTCCACAAGCTCTCGGAGCTGGGCGCGTACGGCGTCACGTTCCACGACGACGACCTGCTCGCCGTCGAGCCCGACAGGGACAAGGCCATCGCCGCGTTCAGGAAGGCCCTGGACGAGACCGGCATGAAGGTCCCGATGGCCACCACGAACCTCTTCACCCACCCGGTCTTCAAGGACGGCGCGTTCACCAGCAACGACCGCGACGTCCGCCGGTACGCGCTGCGCAAGGTGATCAGGAACATCGACCTGGCCGCCTCGCTCGGCGCCAAGACCTACGTGTGCTGGGGCGGCCGCGAGGGCTCCGAGTCGGACTCGGCCAAGGACGTCAAGGCCGCGCTCGACCGCTACAAGGAGGGCCTGGACCTGCTGTGCTCGTACGTACGCGAGCGCGGCTACGACCTCCGCTTCGCCCTCGAGCCCAAGCCGAACGAGCCCCGCGGCGACATCCTCCTGCCCACGATCGGCCACGCCCTGGCGCTGATCAACGAGCTGGAGCACCCCGAGATGGTGGGCCTCAACCCCGAGGTCGGCCACGAGCAGATGGCCGGGCTCAACTTCGTGCACGGCATCGCCCAGGCGCTGTGGCACGGGAAGCTCTTCCACATCGACCTCAACGGCCAGCACGGCCCCAAGTACGACCAGGACCTGATCTTCGGCCACGGCGACCTCAAGAGCGCCTTCTTCCTGGTCGACCTGCTGGAGAACGGCGGCTACGACGGCCCCCGCCACTTCGACTACAAGCCGCTGCGCACCGAGGACGCCCAGGACGTGTGGGACTCGGCGGCCGCGAACATGCGCACCTACCTGATCCTCAAGGAGAAGTCGCGGGCCTTCCGCGCCGACCCCGAGGTGCAGGAGGCCCTGAGTGCCTCCCGCGTGGACGAGCTCGCCCAGCCTACGCTTGCGCCGGGCGAGACCTGGGCAGACCTGGCCAAGGACGACTTCGATCCCGAAGTGGCCGCCGCCCGCGGCTTCCACTTCACCCGGCTCAACCAGCTCGCACTCGAGCACCTCCTGGGGGTACGCGGATGACGAAACCCATCAGTGTCCAGCTCTACACCGTCAGGGACGCGCTGGCGGCCGACCGCGACACGGTGCTGAGCCGGATCGCGGAGATCGGCTACCGGTCCGTCGAGCCCTACGACCCCACGACGGACCCCAAGGGCTTCCGCGAGGTCGTGGACGACCTCGGGCTGACGGTGTCGAGCACGCACGCGTACGCGCTGCTCAGCAAGGAGCCGTCGGAGGTCTTCGACGCCATCGCCACGGTCGGCACCGACCTGGTGATCATCCCCGGCGGCATCGAGCACGAGGAGTTCACCACCCGCGACGGCCTGTCGCGCACGGCCGATCTGCTGAACGGCTTCGCCGAGCAGGCGGCCCGGTACGGGATGCGGATCGGCTACCACAACCACTGGTGGGAGATCGAGCCCGAGATCGACGGCCGGCACGCCATCGAGGCGCTGGCCGACCTGCTCGCTCCCGAGGTGTTCCTGGAGATCGACACCTACTGGGCGGCGGTGGGCGGCGCGGACGTGCCGGCCCTGCTCGGCCGCCTCTCCGAGCGCGTCCTGGCGCTGCACGTCAAGGACGGCCCGGTGGTCAAGGGCGAGCCGCACACCGCGGTGGGCCGCGGCGTCATGCCGGTGCCCGAGATCCTCGACGCCGCACCCGACGCCTGGCGCATCGTCGAGCTCGACGAGTGCGCGACCGACATCTTCGCCGCTCTCGCGGACAGCCACGCCTACCTCACCTCCCTGGAGGGCTCTTGAGCAACGGCCCCATCGGCGTCGCCCTCATCGGCGCCGGGAACATCAGTGGCCAATACCTCCGAAACCTCACCTCCTTCCCCGACGTCCGCGTGCTCGGCCTCGCGGACATCGACACCGAGCGGGCCGCCGCGGTCGCGGCCGAGTACGGCGTCCCCGTGTCGGGCACCCTCGCCACCGTCCTGGCGGTGCCCGAGGTCGAGATCGTCGTCAACCTCACCGTCCCGTCCGCGCACGCGGCCGTCGCGCTGGAGTCGCTGCGCGCCGGCAAGCACGTGTACGGCGAGAAGCCGCTGGCCATGAGCGTGGACGAGGCCGCCAAGGTCGTGACCGAGGCCGCCAACCTGGGCCTGCGGGTGGGCGGCGCCCCCGACACGTTCCTGGGCGCCGGGCTCCAGTCGGCCCTGCACGCCCTGCGCTCCGGCCTCATCGGCGAGCCGGTCGCCGTCACCTCCGCCATCCAGAACCTGGGGCCGGAGTCCTGGCACCCCAACCCCGAGTTCTTCTACCAGCCGGGCGGCGGCCCGCTCTTCGACCTCGGCCCCTACTACCTGACCGCCCTGGTGTCGCTGCTCGGGCCCGTCACCCGGGTGGCGGCCGACACCCGCAAGGCGCGGCCGCACCGCGTGGTCGGCTCGGGGCCCAAGGAGGGCCTGGTCTTCCCCGTGGACGTCCCGACGCACGTCAACGCGCTGCTCGACTTCCCGGGGACGGCGACGGCGACGGCCACGTTCAGCTTCGACTCGCCGGTCCCGCGCCGGATGATCGAGATCATCGGCACCGAGGGCGCGCTGTCGCTCCCCGACCCCAACACCTTCGAGGGCCCGCTGCTGGCCCGCGGACCGCGCGACGCGGACTGGCGCGAGCTGCCGGTGTCGGGCACCACGGCCGGGCGCGGCATCGGCGTGCTCGACCTGGCCAGGTCGCTCCGGGCGGGCACGGGGCACCGGGCTTCGGGGGAGCTGGCGTACCACGTGCTCGAGCTCATGTGCGCCATCTCGGAGTCGGGCGAGCGCGGGGAGTTCCTGCCCATCACCTCCACCTTGACCGCTCCGGACCCGCTCCCCGCCGACTGGGACCCGCACGCGGCGACCCTCTAGCGACCCCGCCCACCCGTCGCCCCGCCGCTCGTCGGCGGTGGGGCGCGGCCCGTCCGGGACTGGCGACACGGAGGGTTTGGATGGTAACGCGTTGGCTTGGGTGACGCGGAGCCGCAAGAATGGCGCGATGGCGGAAAGTGCCGAGACCGACTGGGTCTCCAGGTTCGCGGACGAGGTCATCACCGAGGCGGGGCGGCGCGCGCCCGGCAAACCGATCGTCTGCGCCTCGGGCCTGAGCCCGTCGGGCCCCATCCACCTGGGCAACCTGCGCGAGGTCATGACCCCCCACCTGGTCGCCGACGAGATCCGGCGGCGCGGGGTCGAGTGCGTGCACCTGCTGTCCTGGGACGACTACGACCGCTTCCGCAGGGTGCCCGCGGGCGTCGACCCGTCGTGGGCCGAGCACATCGGCAAGCCGCTGACCTCGGTGCCCGCCCCTCCCGGGAGCTCGTACGCCAACTGGGCCGAGCACTTCAAGGCGCCCATGATCCAGGCCCTGGAGGAGCTGGGCGTCGAATACCGCGGCATCAGCCAGACCGAGCAGTACACGCGCGGCGCCTACCGCGAGCAGATCCTGCTGGCCGTGCGCGAGCGCGCGAAGATCGACGCCGTGCTCTCCCGCTACCGGTCGAAGCAGGTGGAGGAGTACTTCCCGTACAAGCCGTACTGCGACCTGTGCGAGCGCGACCTGACGACGGTCACCGCGTACGACGACGCGACCACCGAGCTGGCCTACACCTGCGAGTGCGGCTTCGGCGAGACCGTGCGCCTGGCCGAGCACGACCGCGGCAAGCTCGTCTGGAAGGTCGACTGGCCGATGCGCTGGGCCTACGAGGGCGTGGTCTTCGAGCCGTCGGGGGTCGATCACCACTCTCCCGGCTCGGCGTGGATCGTCGGCGACCAGATCGTGGGCAAGGTGTTCGGCGGCCGGCAGCCGATCGGCCCGATGTACGCGTTCGTCGGCATCACCGGCATGGCCAAGATGAGCAGCTCCAAGGGCGACGTGCCGACTCCCGCCGACGCGCTGGAGATCATGGAGGCGCCGGTGCTGCGCTGGTTGTACGCCCGCCGCAAGCCCGCCCAGTCCTTCAAGATCGCCTTCGACCAGGAGATCCAGCGGCTCTACGACGAGTGGGACGCCCTGGGCCGCAAGATCGCGGAGGGTCAGGGGCAGCCCGCCGAGCTGGCCGCGTACAGGAGGGCGGTGGGCACGGCCGCGGGCCCGCTGCCCGCCACCCCGCACCCGGTCCCGTACCGGACGCTGGCCTCCATCGTGGACGTCACGACCGGCGACGCCGAGCAGACCCTGCGGATCCTGCGCGACCTCGACGCGATCGAGACGCTCGACGAGGCCCGCCCCCGCCTCGACCGGGCGCAGCGCTGGGTCGATGCCCACGTGCCCGCCGGCGAGCGCACGCGCGTGCGCGAGGAGCCGGACGAGGAGCTGCTCGACTCGCTCGGCCAGGCCGAGCGCGAGTCGCTGCGGCTGCTGTCCGACGGCCTGGACGACTGGTCGCTGGACAGCCTCACCACGCTCGTGTACGGCGTGCCGAAGCTCCAGGCGGGCCTGCCGGCCGACGCCAAGGCGACGCCCGAGCTGAAGGCGGCGCAGCGGGCCTTCTTCGCCCTGCTCTACAGGCTGCTGGTCGGCCGCGACACCGGCCCCAGGCTGCCCACGCTGCTGCTGTCCATCGGCGCCGACCGGGTGCGGAAGCTCGTCGGCACGTGAACGGCGCCGTCCTGATCACCGGCGTCTCGGCCGCCGGCAAGTCCACCGTGGCGCAGGCGCTGGCGGAGCGCCTGCCGCGCTCCGCCCACGTGCGCGGCGACACGTTCCGGCGCATGGTCGTGGGCGGCCGCGCCGAGATGACCCCTGACCTCGACAGCGAGGCGCTCCGCCAGCTGCACCTGCGTCACCGGATAGCGGCGAACACCGCGGACCTGTATTTCGATGCCGGATTCACGCCAATAGTCCAGGACGTTATTCTTGGCCCGGACTTGGAACGGTTTACGAAATTGATTCATACTCGTCCTCTTCATGTAATCGTCCTGGTGCCCGATCCGGATGAAGTGGATCGCCGCGAACGTGCCCGCCCCAAGGTCGGGTACGGCTCCGACTGGACGATTGCCCAGCTAGACGAGTCGCTGCGGACCGAGACCCCGCGCATTGGTCTATGGTTGGACACCACGCGCCAGACGCCCGAGGAGATCATCGAGAGGGTCGCGGAGGCGCTGGTCCGATAAATGACGGACCAATGCAAGGCAGTGTCAAGTGACTTGCATGTGTGGGGAGTCATCTTGATTCCATGAACAAGCAGCCTTTCGCCGCCAGCGTCAGTGTCATCGTCCCCGCGATGAACGAGGCCGAGAACCTTCCCCACGTCTTCGCGACGCTGCCCGACTGGATCGACGAGGTGATCCTGGTCGACGGCAACTCGACCGACGACACCATCGCCGTAGCGCGCAGGCTGCGCCCCGACCTCCGGGTCGTCGTGCAGAGCCGGCGCGGTAAGGGCAACGCCCTCATCGAGGGCTTCCAGGCCGCCCGCGGCGACATCATCGTCATGATCGACGCCGACGGCTCGACCGACGGCCGGGAGATCCACTCCTTCGTCTCCACCCTCCTCAACGGCGCCGACTTCGCCAAGGGCTCCAGGTACGCCCCTGGTGGCGGCTCGGACGACCTCAGTCCGATCCGCTCGCTCGGCAACAAGGTCCTCACCGGGATGACCAACCTGCTCTACGGCACCCGCTACACGGACCTCTGCTACGGCTACAACGCCTTCTGGGCCCGTCACCTCGACTCCCTCGAGCTCGACTGCGACGGCTTCGAGATCGAGACCCTGATGAACGTCCGCGCCGCCCAGGCCGGCCTCATCATCCACGAGGTCCCCAGCCACGAGCGCTCCCGCATCCACGGCGTGAGCAACCTGAACGCGGTGCGCGACGGCTGGCGCGTGCTCAAGACGATCATGCGGGAGCGTACGCGGGGGGCCGGCGTGCCGGCGCAGGCCCAGGTCGCCCTCGCAAAGTGACATCCTTGGACAATGCGCTACATAGTGATCGGGGCCGGAGCAGTCGGCGGAACCATCGGTGCCCGCCTCCACCAAGGCGGGCACGACGTTCTCCTCGTCGCGAGAGGCGCCCACTACGAGGCACTCAAGCGTGACGGCCTGCGCCTGATCACCCCCGAAGCCACCGAGACCCTCGACCTCCCCGTCGCCGACGGCCCTGTCCCCGCGCGTGACGACGACGTGCTGATCCTGGCCACCAAGTCCCAGGACACCGTCTCCGCGCTGGCCGGCTGGCCGTCCGACCTGCCCGTGGCCTGCGCCCAGAACGGCGTGGCCAACGAGCGCATGGTCCTGCGGCGGTTTGACCGCGTTTACGGCATCTGCGTGTGGCTGCCGGCCCAGCATCTGGAGCCCGGCGTCGTCGCCGCCTACGGGCACCCCTACTCGGGCCTGCTCCATGTCGGACGTTATCCCCAGGGTGTGGACGACCTCGCCGAGCGGATCGCCGGCGACCTCGGCAAGCACGGCCTGGTGGGCCTGACCCAGACCGACGTCATGCGCTGGAAGCACGGCAAGCTGCTCAGCAACCTGGGCAACGCCGTGGAGGCGCTCGTGGGCCACGCTCCCGGCAGGGACAAGGTCGTCGAGGCGGCCAGGACCGAGGCCAAAGACCTGCTCGACCGGGCCGGGATCACGTACTCCACGCCGGAGGAAGAGGCGAGCCTGCGCGGTAGCCAGGTGGACGTCCGGCACATCGAGGGAATCGTCCGCGGCGGCGGGTCGTCGTGGCAGAGCCTGGCCAGGGGCAGCGGCTCCATCGAGGCCGACTACCTCAACGGCGAGATCGTGCTGCTCGGCCGCCTGCACGGCGTGCCCACCCCGGTCAACGAGGTGCTGCGGCGCGAGGCCAACACGTTCGCGCAGGAGAAGCGGCCGCCCGGCTCGATGCCGCTGGAGACCCTGCAGGCCCTCATCGACGGGCGTTGCGCAGCCTGATCCCGCTGAACTCCAGCGTGCTGGCGATCACCTCGTCCCAGAACGGCCACAGGCTGGGCAGCACCCTGAGCTGGATCCCCGCCTCCTCGTGCAGCTCGAACAGGTCGCCCACGCGTTCCGGCGGGCCGAGCGGCGTCACGGCGACCGTGGACACCACGGCGGTCGGCGGGTCGCCGATGGGCGCGAAGCCGTCAGCCGGCAGCCGGTACGCGTACAGCCGGACGTCTTTGAGCGCCTGGAGCCAGCCGTACTCGATGGCGTGCACGCGATCGCCGCACCCCGCGCCGACGATCCGGGCCGTGTCCTCCTCGGTGGTGCGCGGCCCGACCCAGGCCATGGCCCGCGGGCAGGCGCGCGGGAACCAGTAGTCGGGGCAGCGGTCGCGATCGACGGCCCACACGTACGACTCCGTCAAGATCGAGGTCGGCGCCACGTGCGGGACGAACCGCTCGATCGTCGGGTCCTCGGAGAAGTGGAGCACCTGCCCCGGCTCGGGTCTCATAATGGCAATCTTGGTGCATACCTCATCCCCGACAGGGCAGTGGAAACGGGCTCTTACGACAAGGGGTGAGTTGGATGATTCTGCTTGGAGTGCTCTTGGTCCTCCTCGCCGGCAGCGCCGTGGCCCTCGTCCTGACCGAGGACAGCGCCAGGTACATCCTGTTCGGGTACACCTTCGAGCCCAATCAGGTGGAGATGTTCCTCGCCGGGGCGGCGGCCATGGCCGTCCTGGTGCTGGGCCTCTGGCTGATCGGCTCGGGCTCGCGCAGGTCCGCCAGGCGCCGCCGCCGGTTGCAGGGTGCCAGGGCCGAGGCCTCCGACCGGGTGGCCCGGCTGGAGGACGAGAAGCGCGAGCTGGAGAAGCGCCTGCGACACTCCCCCGAGCCGGGCGACCGACTGGTCGCGCGCGACTCGGAGGAGGCCAGGCCGTGAGTCACTGGCGCGAGGGCACCAGCTTGCCCTCGCGCCAGAGCGCGAACCCCGTGATGAGCGCGCCGAGCCCTTCCCAGAGCCCGACGCCGAAGAACTTGGCCGGCGCGGCCCCGGTCAGCACCAGCGTGGTGAAGACCGCGAACGTCACGAGCCTGAACGGCACCGTCCACCGGAAAAACGGCGTGTAGTCGTGAGAAGCCGCAAAAACGTAATAAACGCCCATGTTCACCGCCGCCATCGACGAGGCGGCCATATAGACCAGCGTGTAGTCACCGGCGGGACGGACGTCGAGCACCTCGAAACCCAGCATGGCCAGCAGCGAGTCGGGTGAGACCAACCCGAGCAGGCCGAGCGCGAAGGCGAGGAATCCGAAGACCGCGATGGTCCAGCCGGAGAAAGAACGCGGAAGACGCACAGAAATCCTTCCAAAGGGGGGTGTACTCTGCGAGGCGATCTCATCTTGCACCCGGAGGTCGCATGCCCCCCACGCGTGGTCGCCCCATCGCCGTGAAACTTCTCGTCCTCCTGTTCGTCCCGCTGCTGTCCCTCGTGGGCCTGTGGGCGTTCGCCGCGGGCCTGACCGGCGGCGATGGCATGCGCCTGCTGTCGATCAAGGACTTGGCGACCAACCTGGCCGACCCGTCCGAGCGCGTCAACATCGAACTGCAGGACGAGCGGCTGGTCTCCGTGGAGTTCCTGGTCAGCGGGCAGGGCGCCGCCAAGATGGCCAAGCAGCGCGGCGAGACGGACCAGGCCGTGACCGCGTTCCGTACGCTCGCCAAGAACCAGCGTGACCTGTCACCGGAGATGACCGCGCAGCTCGTCACGCTGAACACCAAGCTCGACCAGCTCGCGGAGGTCCGCCGCGAGGTGGACGGCACGACCGTGGCGCCGCTCGACGTGATCGACGGCTACAGCCAGATCGTGGACGCGTCCTTCCGCATGTACGACGCCATGGTGCTGGTGCCCGACATGGCCCTCTACAAGCAGGCCAGGGCCGTGACCATGCTGGGCGAGGCCAAGGACGTGCTGTCCAGGGAGCGGGCCATGGTCGCGGTCGTGCTGGCCAAGGGCCGGGTCGAGCCCGCGGAGCACGAGGCGTTCACGGGGATGGTGGCCACCAGGCGGCTGCTGTTCTCGCAGGCGCTCTCGCACCTCGACCGCGACCTGCGCGGCCCGTACGCGCGGCTGGCCGAGTCACCCGTCTACAAGGAGTTCCTGGACGCCGAGGACGCCATCCGGGGCCAGGCGGCCACGAACGGCCTGCCCGTCACGGCCGCCACCTGGCCCGTCGACGGCCAGAACCTGTGGGCGGCGGTCGAGCGCAACCAGGCCCTGGCCGTCAAGAGCCTCGTGAGCCGGGTGACGCCGGCGGCCATCGGCATGCTGATCAAGATCGGGGTCGCGGGCGGCCTCGGCCTGATCGCCGTCATCGCGTCGATCATGCTCTCGCTGCGCTTCCGCAAGCGGCTGGTGCGCGAGCTGGCCGGGCTCCGCGACGCCGCCACGGAGCTGGCCGAGGTGCGGCTGTCCGGCCTGGTCAAGCGGCTGCGCACGAACACGGCCCCGCCCACCGCCGACGAGGTCGCCCCGATCGAGGTCAAGTCCCGCACCTCCGAGGTGAGCGACATCGTCCAGGCGTTCAACGACGTGCAGTCCACGGCCGTCGCGGCCGCGGTGAGCCAGGCCCGGCTCCGGCACGGCGTCAGCCAGGTCTTCGTGAACCTGGCCAGGCGCAACCAGTCGCTGCTGCACCGGCAGCTGCTCCAGCTCGACAGCATGGAGCGGGCGACGGAGGAGCCCGAGGCCCTGGCGGACCTGTTCAAGCTCGACCACCTCACCACGCGCATGCGCAGGCACGCCGAGAGCCTCATCATCCTGTCGGACCAGGCGCCCGGGCGCGGCTGGCGCAACCCGGTGCCGATCCTCGACGTGCTGCGCGCGGCCGTCGCGGAGGTCGAGGAGTACGAGCGGGTCGAGATCCTCCAGCCGCCGCCGGTCGCGCTGCACGGCGCGGTGGTCACGGACGTGGCCCACCTGATGGCCGAGCTGATCGAGAACGCCACCCTCTTCTCGCCGCCCCAGACCAGGGTGGACCTGCGGACCTCGACCACCCCGCACGGTCTGATGATCGAGGTCGAGGACCGCGGTCTCGGCCTGGTCAGGGCCGAGCTGGACGAGCTCAACGAGCGGCTGGCGAAGATGCCGGAGTTCGACCTGGCGCAGAGCGACCGGCTCGGCCTGTTCGTGGTGAGCAGGCTCGCGGCCAGACACGGCATCAAGGTCACTCTCGCGCCCTCCCCGTACGGCGGCCTGACCGCGATGGCCTCCCTGCCCTCGTCGCTCCTGGCCGATCAGCCGGTCATGAGCGGGCGGTAGCCCTTACGACACGACCTGGAGCAGCGCCTGGTTCTTGGCCTTGGCCGGCTCGGCCAGCCGCTGGATCTCGTTGCCCGCGCTGTCGAACACGACCAGCGTGTTGTGGGCGTGGCCGGCCGCGTGGGCAGCCGTGTGGCCGCCCGCGTGCCCCGGCTGCGCGGGCGCGGCGGCCATCCGCATCACGAGACGGCCGTCCGGCAGGTAGTACGCGCCGATCGCGTTGCCCTTGGCCGGCAGCTTCAGCCTCTTGCCCGTCGGGACCTCGACGATGACCGGCTTGAACGTGGTGGGCCAGGTCCTGGTGCCGGACGCCTGCGTGCCCTCCGGGAACGCCACGACCGCCTTGCTGCCGTCGGGCGACAGGCTCTGCACGTGGTTGATGGACTTGACGTTCTTGACCATGGCGGTCTTGCCCGTCTTGGTGTCGAGCCGGTAGAGGGCGTCGCCGGTGCTGGTGTAGCCGGCGAGATAGCGCCCGTTCCCCGCCCAGGCGAGGTGGCAGACGCCCTTGGACACGCCCAGCTTGTGCGGGGCGTTGCTGCCGTCGGCCCGGACGGCGTTGATCGTGCCGTTCGCGCTCGGGTAGGCCACCTTGGTCGAGTCGGCGGACCAGACCGGGGTGAGGCACGGCGTACTGCCCTGGAGACCGCTGACGATCGTGCTGGTCTTGCCGCGCTCCCTGATGTTGAGGTTGCCGCTCTCAGTGATCCAGGCGGCCTTCGTGCCGTCGGGCGACGCGGCGAACTGCGTGGCTCCGAAGCTGGCGAGCGGGTGCCACTCGCCGGCGGCCGTGTATCGGCTGAGCTGGTTGCCTGCCGCCGCGTAGACGGCGGCTCCGGACAGATCAGGCGTGGGCGCCGCCCACGCCGCCGACGGGACGACCAGAGCGGCGCCGAGTGCGGCACCAGTCACAATGCGTATCTTCATGATTACACATCGTGCCTGGAAATCGTCACAAACGCAGGAACGGCTCGCCGAAGTGGGCGGTCGCGAGAATCGCGCGCTCGGCCCTCAGCGCCGCGAGCACCTCCGCCCGCGTGCGCGCGGCCGCCTCCTGATCGTCGTCGTAGGCGTACCGGATGGCCGGGTCGTCGAGCTGCACCGGGTGGAGCACGAGGTCGCCGGTCATGGCCACGTCGCCGACCCTGGCGATCTGGTGGCCCGGCGTGTGCCCGGGCGCGTGATGCACGTGGACGCCCGGCGAGACCTCGGCGTGGCCCTCGACGACGTGCAGCTGCCCCTTGATCGGGGTGAGGAGCCGGTCGAGCACGAGGCCCTGCGCGGCGTCCACCTCGGCCTGCTGGAGGACGTACCGGGCGTTCTCGAACGCGGGCCTGCCGTCGGCCACCACGCCGCTGGCGTGGTCGCTGTGCAGGTGCGTCAGGATGACGGTGCCGATCTCGGCGGGCGAGACGCCCGCGGCGGCCAGCTCGCCTACCAGGGTGCCGGGAACGGGGGCCCAGCTCGCGGCCGGTGAGTCTTCGTCACCGATGCCGGTGTCGACGAGGGTCAGCCGACCGGCCGCGTCGCGGATCAGATAGCAGTGGAAGTGCAGGACCCAAGGCTCGTCGTGGAGCCCGGAATCGGGGAACATCTCGGCGAGCGGGCGGCGGATCGCCGCTCCCATGGGACCTACGGCGTCGCAGAGCGGCGTCACCTCGACGCCGGACGCTGTTATAGATGTATGCGGCACTCGCCCAGATTAAGCGGCTACGGCTATCTGCTCGCGCGGAACGAACTCGTTCTCGATGTCGGCCGCGTAGACGGCGCGGCAGCAGTGCGCGCACCTGTACATGATCGGGCCCTCGTCGAGCTCGTGGTGGCACCGCGGGCAGTGGTTGACGGTCTTCATGGTGCTCCCCCAAGGAGTTTTCTGTTGGTTCTATGGAACCCTCACCGAGTTGCAGGGGTCCTGCATGTCACTTGACACGATGGCGCTGCTTCGACGGGGGCCCTATGCCCTCCGGCACACCGGGTGCGGTAATTTTCCTCGCAGTACGGTGCCGAGAAGAACATTGTCACGCCCGCCTGCCCGCGTCCGTGGGAGAAACTCCGAGAACGGTCCGGGAATAGCCCAAGAGGGCTAGGCGTTGACTGGACCAGATGGTGTGGTATCTTGCCACCAGGCGTCGAGCTTCGGCTCCGCTGATCTTCATCTGAGTCTCGCCCCGGTTCTCTCGAGGGGCCCGGCTTCCTTTCTTTTCGCACCGCGCCCGACCGCTTTCGGGCTGGTCCGGCGCATTCCCCCAAAGGGGTTTCACCATGTCTGTACACATTCCTGAGCAGCGTGCGGACGTGCCCGTCCGCCAGGTCGAGGGCCTCCTGGACGTACGCGAGAAATCCGCGTTCCTCCGGGCCGGGCACCTCCCCGGACCCGGCGACGTGCGCCTCACGCCCGACAAGGTACGGCAGTTCGACCTGCGGCCCGGCGACCACGTCGTCGCGTCGTTCGCCGGCAACAAGCTCGTCGGCGTCACCTCGGTCAACGGCGCCGCGCAGTGGCGCGACCGGCCCGGGTTCGCCGAGCTGACACCCGTACATCCGACCGAGCGGCTCCGCATCGAGACCGAGTCGCTCAGCACGCGCGTCATCGACCTCTTCGCGCCCATCGGCAAGGGGCAGCGCGGCCTCATCGTCGCCCCGCCCAAGGCCGGCAAGACCATGGTCCTGCAGGCGCTGGCCGCCGGGATCACCCGCAACCACCCCGAGGTGCACCTCATGGTCCTCCTCGTGGGCGAGCGGCCCGAGGAGGTCACCGAGATGCGCGCCACGATCTCCGGCGAGATCTTCTACTCCACCTTCGACCACCCCGACCGCGACCACACCGCCGTCGCCGAGCTGGCCATCGAACGCGCCAAGCGGCTCGTCGAGTCCGGCCAGGACGTCGTGCTGCTGCTCGACTCGCTGACGCGGCTGGGGCGGGCGTACAACAACCTGGCGCCCGGCGGCGGCCGGGTCCTCACCGGCGGCATCGACGCCGGGGCCCTGTACCCGCCCAAGCGCTTCTTCGGCGCCGCCCGCAACGTCGAGGGCGGCGGCTCCCTCACCATCCTCGCCACCGCGCTGGTGGACACGGGGTCGCGGATGGACAACAACCTGTACGAGGAGTTCAAGGGGACGGGGAACATGGAGCTGCACCTCGTCCGCGAGCTCGCGGAGCGGCGGCTCTTCCCGGCCGTGGACCTGGACGCCTCGGGGACCCGGCGGGAGGAGATCCTGCTGCACACGGAGGAGCGGCAGGTGGTGTGGCGGCTGCGGCGCATGCTCACCTCCCTGGAGAAGCGGCAGGGGCTCGAGATCCTCGTCGACAAGCTCCGCGCCACCCCCTCCAACGCCGCCTTCCTCCTCGAAGCCACCACCGCCGCCTGACCCCCACGCCCCGGCGCGCGCTCCGCTCGGCGGCGCTATGTCCCGCCCTGCGCGCCTCAAAAGACGCACGCCACCGCTCAACACCTCCACGCGCCGCGTCGGCGAGCAGGGGGACGGAGACCGGCGGCGTGGTGACGCGCACGTCAGGAGCCAAGCCCCGCCCCGTGGGAAGGGTCCCGGGGTGGTGGACGAGAATGGGCGGCATGCTGGCCGATATCGTCGAATACCTAGCGTGTCCCGTCTGCCGAGCCACCCTCCGGCTCGACGCCGGCGCGCTGCGGTGCGCCCAAGGGCACGCCTTCGACATCGCCAAGCAGGGCTACGTAAGCCTCCTGGTCGGCAACAAACCCCCGGGAACCGCCGACAGCCCCGAGATGGTGGCCGCGCGGGCGCAATTTCTCGACGCGGGCCACTACGCACCACTGCACGACGCAGTAGCAGAAACTGTACGAAAGTACGCGTGCAGCAAGAACGTTCCAGCAAAACGTGAGTACTCCACCGAAACGAATGACGGCACGGGGCTGAGGGCGTACCGTGGGGCGGGAGTGGAGGCCGGTTACGGCGCTGGATCAACGGATCCCGCGTACGAGCCGGAAATCGACGGTGATCGTCGCGCGGAGGGCAGGGCCGCGCCGTTGATCGTCGACGCAGGCGCGGGCACCGGGCACTACCTGGCGGCCGTGTTGGACGCGGTGAACGATGGCATCGGGATGGCGTTCGATGTGTCGAAGCACGCTGTACGCCGGGCGGCGCGGGTGCATCCCAGGGCAGGGGCGTTCGTGGCCGACGTGTGGCGTCCGCTCCCCATCAGGGATGGGGTGGCCGATGTGGTGATGGACGTGTTCGCGCCCAGGAACGGGCCCGAGTTCGGGAGGATCCTGAGGCCCGGCGGCGTCGCGGTGGTCGTGACCCCGGCGGCGCGGCATCTGAGCCCGCTGGTCGAGGAGCTCGGGCTGCTCTCCGTGGACGACGAGAAGGAGCGCAGGCTGGCGCGGAGCCTGGAGGGCTTCGCCGAGGTGGAGCGGCGTTCGGTCGAGTTCGAGATGGAGCTGGGGCATGACGACATCGCCCAGGTGGTCGGGATGGGCCCGAGTGCGTGGCATACCGACCCTGCCGAGCTCGACAGGCGAATAGCGGGATTTATCTCCCGAAATCTCATGAACAGCCAGCAAAAAGTAGTAACGCACGCAGCGTTTCACCTGTCTATCTTCGAGCCCGTACCCCGATCAAGACCCGTTCCTTGACGGGCATGTGGGACTGGTGTTACTGATGGGGCATTTAGTCCGAAATTCCCCCACATTCCCTGAGTTTTTCCCCGGAACACGCGCAATACTGGACGGCATCCCGCGCCCGGAGGCACGGGACATCAATGGGAGGGGGCGCACCGGATGAAGGCGGAGGAACGCTGGCAGGCCAGGTTCCGCGCGTCGCGCATGACGCTGCCGTCCTGGGCACGCCAGGCCCCCAACCGCTCCATCTACCGCTCCAACGCCACCGGCACCTGGGAGGTCTACGCCTGGGACCGCGTGAGCGGCGCCGTCCGCCAGGTCACCGACCGCCCGAAGGGCACCGCGTACGCCGCCATCGACCCCACCGGCCAGTGGATCTACTGGTTCGCCGACACCGCCGGCGACGAGTTCGGCGTGTGGTGGCGCCAGCCGTTCGCCGGCGGCCCCAACGAGCCGGTCGCCCCCGACCTGCCGCCGGGCCAGCCCGGCGGCCTCGCCCTGTCCACGACGGGCGTCGCGGCGATCAGCATGGCCAGCGAGGGCACGTTCAGGATCCATGTCGTCCGCGTCGGCGGCCCGGCGAGTCTCCTGTACGAGCACAGCGAGGCCGCCTGGGTGGCCGACATGTCCCTCGACGGCTCGCTCATCGCGATCAACCACGGCGAGTACGGCGACTTCCGCCACCCCGCGCTCCGCGTCGTCCGCCCGAGCGGCGAGACCGCGGCCGAGCTGTACGACGGGCCCACCAAGGGCGTCACCGGCCTGCACTTCGCCCCCGTCGTCGGCGACCGCCGCCTGCTGGCCCTGCACGAGCGCCGCCAGCGCCACGAGCCCCTGGTCTGGGACCCGGTGAGCGGCGAGCAGCGCGAGATCTGGCTGAGGGACCCCGGCGACCTGAACGCCGAGTGGTACGACGACGGCCGCGGCCTGCTCATCCTGCGCGACCACCGCGCCCGCTCGTACCTGCACCGCTACGACCTCGCGGGCGGCGGCCTGACGCTCATCGACACGCCGCACGGCGTGATCGAGGAGGCGTCTCCCCGGCCCGGCGGCCATGTCGAGTACTCCTGGTCCAGCGCCTCGCGTCCGCCGGTCATCCGCTCCAGCAGCGGCCAGGTCGTGGTCAATCCCGGCGGCCCGCCCGCCCCGCCGAGCGTCCCCGTGGAGGACATCGACGTCGACGGCGAGGGCGGCCGCATCCACGCGCTGGTCTCCAAGCCCGAGACGGGCGTCGCCCCGTACCCGGCCGTCTTCCTGCTGCACGGCGGCCCGACGGCGCACGACCGCGACGCGTTCTCGCCGGAGGTCGCGGCCTGGGTGGACGCGGGGTTCGCGGTGGTGCGGGTCAACTACCGGGGCTCGACCGGGTACGGCTCCGCCTGGCGCGACGCGCTGCACGGCGACGTCGGGCACATCGAGCTGGCCGACGTGGCCGCCGTACGCCAGGTCGTGGTCGATCGCGGCATCGCCGACTCGAACCGGATCGTGCTGGCCGGCGCGGCCTGGGGCGGCTATCTGACGCTGCTCGGCCTCGGCACCCAGCCGGAGCTGTGGGCGGCCGGCATCGCGGCGGTGCCGATCGCCTGCCACCAGACCTCGTACGAGGACGAGGCGGAGAGCCTGCGCGCCTACCACCGAGCGCTGCTCGGCGGCTCACCCGACGAGCAGCCGGAGCAGTACGCGGCCAGCTCCCCCATCACCTACGTCGACCAGGTCAAGAGCCCGCTGCTGATCCTCGCGGGCGAGAACGACACGCGCTGCCCGCTGCGCCAGATCGAGAAGTACGTGGCCAAGCTGGCCGAGCACGGGCGCGAGCACGAGGTCTACATGTACGACGCCATCGGCGGCTCGCTCGTCGTGGCGGAGCGGATCGCGCAGACCGCCCTCCAGCTCGAATTCGCCAGGAAGCATCTGGATCACAGTGACATTTGACACACTGTAAGAAATTTCCCGACTGATCGACTTGACCGTCAGACTCTCACGGTGACAGCATGTGCCGACGCTGTCACAGGGAGGCGTTATTGAGCGTGTTAGCGGGCGCGCAGCACCACGATGGCCAGGTCGTCCTGGCTCGGCTCGGAGGCGAACTCTGCCGCGCCCCTGCGGATGCGTTCGGCCACCGCCCTGGCCGACAGCCCGGCGCATTCGGCCAGCAGCTTGGCCAGCCCGCCTTCGTCGTCGAGCAGCCGTCCGCCCGAGCGCCGCTCCGTCACGCCGTCGGTCACCGCCAGCAGCACGTCGCCGTGCTCGAGATGCACGGTGTCGGCCTCGAACATGACCTCGTGGAAGACCCCCAGCAGCGACTGCGGCGTGGTCACGGCCTCCACCTTGCCGCTCGGCTTGAGCCGCAGCGCCTCGGGGTGCCCGGCCGACACCAGGCGCACCTCCAGCCCGGTCGCCACGGGAGTGATGTCGCCGTGCAGCAGCGTGAGAAACCTGGCGCGCTCGCCCTCCTCCAGGATCGCCTGGTTGAGCCGCCCGAGCACGGCCGCCACGCCGTACCCCTCGCGGGCCAGCAGCCGCAGCGTGTGGCGGGCGAGCCCGGTCACGGCGGCGGCCTCGGGGCCCGTGCCGCACACGTCGCCGATCGCGAACCGCCACGAGTCGTCGCCCGCCTTGAACAGGTCGTAGAAGTCGCCGCCCACCTCGTTGGTCTCGCCGGCGGGCTCGTAGATGACGCCGTAGTCGAGCCCGGGGACCTCGGGCTCGTTGGGCGGCAGCAGGCTGCGCTGGAGCGCGCGGTTGGCGGCGGCCTGCTGCGCGTAGAGCCGGGCGTTGTCCATGGCGAGCGCGGCACGCCTGCCGATGTCCTCGGCGAACTGGATGACGTCGTCGGGGAAGCGGTCGGGCCGGCCCAGGCACATCATGCCGAGCCCGCGCCCGCGCGCCGTGAGCGGCACCGCGAGCACCTGCGAGTCGGCCAGGTGGAGGGTCGAGGTGACCCTGCTGTCGGCGGCGGCGACGTCTATATCGGCGAGCTGCTCGCGCAGCCCGTCGATCCTGGCCTCGTCGGCGTGCCAGAGGTAGACCAGCCGCATCGGCCCGACGGAGTTGTCGGAGGTGTAGACGGCGCACCAGTTGGACAATCGCGGGACTACGACCTGGGCGACGAGGGCAGGTACCATGTCCGGGTCGAGCGTGCCCGCGAGCAGGTCACTCGCATCAGCGAGGAACCCGAGCCAGTGCGGACCTCGGGCGCTCTCCTCCAGCCATTCGGCGGCGACCCTGTCCGGGGAGCCAGGTAGCGTGAGCCTAGCCCAATGGACACGGGAATCGCCCGTGAAGGTGAGGCCCCACTCTTCGACGTTCGCGGAAGGAGCTTTCGGATCACCCTGTGAGAGGCTTCGCTGCCTCAGTTCGACCTGTACGGCATCCCCGAGATGCTTCCAGATCACCTCAAACGGCTCGTCAGCGACCTGTTCGGCCAAATCTCCCGCGACTTGTTCGGCGGTATGGAGCACGCCGCCGGTGGCCCACGCGGTCATCACCTCGCGCGTGAACCTCATCGCAGCCGTCACAGCGGTCTCACCCGGCGCGAAGGTCGCAGCGAGCACGGCATGGGGAGAAGCAGTCATCCCACCGTGCCTACCACACTTCCAGCTGACTTGGGGTAAATCCAAGGGCAGGACTCAGAGCTACTCATCGTGACAGACTTGTATCACTCGCCGGAGCCCGCCGCGAGTGAAGGAGGCCCCATGACCACGGCCAAGGCCGCGCCAACCCCGGAGGAGAGGACCTACACCGAGTCGGATCTCATTCCCATCCTTGAGACCCTTTTCTCTTGGCGTGATGGTGATTTCCGGCGTCGTGTCCCCCACGCGCCTCCCGGGATCCTCAGCGAGGTCCGGCTGCTGCTCAACGAAGTGGCCGACCGCCGCGAACACCTGGCGAACGAGCTGGTGCGCGTTCGCAAAGAGGTCGTCAAGGAAGGGCGGTTCGGCGAGCGGCTGACGCCCGGGCCGGGCGTCGGCGCGTGGGCGGAGAGCGTCGAGTCGGTCAACCAGCTGATCGACGCCCTGGTGAGCCCCGTGAGCGGCGCGGCCGACGTGATCGACGCGGTCGCCAAGGGCGACCTGTCGCGCCGGATCGACCTCGACCGGTCCGCCAGGGGCGAGGTGCGGCGCCTCGGCAAGGCCATCAACGGCATGGTCGACCAGCTCGCGCTGTTCAACAGCGAGGTGACCAGGGTGGCGCGCGAGGCCGGCACCGAGGGCCGGCTGGGCGGCAGCGCCAACCTGCGGGGCATGTCGGGAAGCTGGCGCGACCTCACCGAGGCCGTCAACACGATGTCGTCCCGCGTGGCCGCGCAGGTGCGCGACATCGCGGTCGTGACCACCGCGGTGGCCAAGGGCGACCTGAGCCGCAAGGTGACGGTCGACGCCGTGGGCGAGATGTTCGAGCTGAAGAACACCGTCAACACGATGGTCGACCAGCTCTCCGGCTTCGCCGAGGAGGTCACCCGAGTCGCCCGCGAGGTGGGCACCGAGGGCCAGCTCGGCGGCCAGGCCCAGGTGACCGGCGTCTCGGGCGTCTGGAAGGACCTCACCGACAACGTCAACTTCATGGCCAACAACCTGACCTCCCAGGTGCGCAGCATCGCGACCGTGGCGACGGCGGTGGCCCAGGGCAACCTGTCCAAGAAGATCACCGTCGACGCCGAGGGCGAGATCCTCCAGCTCAAGGACACCCTCAACACGATGGTGGACCAGCTGTCCTCCTTCGCCGACGAGGTCACCCGAGTCGCCCGCGAGGTGGGCACCGAGGGCAAGCTGGGCGGCCGGGCCGAGGTGAAGGGCGTGTCCGGGGTCTGGAAGGACCTGACGGACAACGTCAACTCGATGGCCAACAACCTGACGTACCAGGTGCGCAACATCGCCCAGGTGACCACGGCGGTGGCCAACGGCGACCTCACCCGCAAGATCGACGTGGACGCCCAGGGCGAGATCCTCGAGCTCAAGTCGACCATGAACACGATGGTCGAGCAGCTGTCGTCGTTCGCCTCCGAGGTGACCCGAGTCGCCCGGGAGGTGGGCACGGAGGGGCAGCTGGGCGGCCAGGCGCAGGTGCGCGGCGTGTCCGGGGTCTGGAAGGACCTCACCGACAACGTCAACTTCATGGCCAACAACCTGACCTCCCAGGTGCGCCAGATCGCGGCCGTGTCGTCGGCGGTGGCCCAGGGTGACCTGTCGAAGAAGATCACCGTTGACGCGCAGGGCGAGATCCTGCAGCTCAAGGACACCCTCAACACGATGGTGGACCAGCTGTCGTCGTTCGCCGACGAGGTCACCCGAGTGGCGCGCGAGGTGGGCACGCAGGGCCAGCTGGGCGGCCAGGCCCGGGTGACCGGCGTCTCGGGCGTCTGGAAGGACCTCACCGACAACGTCAACTTCATGGCCAACAACCTGACCTCCCAGGTGCGTAACATCGCCGAGGTCACCACGGCCGTGGCCAACGGCGACCTCACCCGCAAGATCGACGTGGACGCCCAGGGCGAGATCCTGGCCCTGAAGACCACCATCAACCGCATGGTGGACCAGCTGTCGTCGTTCGCCTCCGAGGTGACCCGAGTCGCCCGCGAGGTGGGCTCCGAGGGGCAGCTGGGCGGCCAGGCCCGGGTCGAGGGCGTCGAGGGCACGTGGAAGCGGCTCACCGAGAGCGTCAACGAGCTGGCCGGCAACCTCACCACGCAGGTGCGCGCCATCGCCACCGTCACCAGCGCCGTGGCCCGCGGCGACCTGACCCGCTCGATCGCCGTCGAGGCGCAGGGCGAGCTGATGGAGCTGAAGGACAACATCAACTCGATGGTGGCCAACCTCCGCGAGACCACCCAGGCCAACCAGGAACAAGACTGGCTCAAGTCCAACCTGGCCCGCATCTCCAGGCTCATGCAGGGCCACCGCGACCTGCTCGAGGTGGCCAAGCTGACGATGAGCGAGCTGACGCCGCTGGTCTCGGCCCGCTACGGCGCCTTCTACGGCATCGACCCCGAGGGCGACCACGAGCTGATACTGATCGGCGGGTACGGCGTGCGCCCCGACCGGGGGCCGCGCCAGCGGTTCGCGATCGGCGAGGGCATCGTCGGCCAGGCGGCGGCTGAGGGCCGGCACATCATGCTCGACGACGTGCCGCCGCAGTTCATCACCATCGACAGCGGGCTCAGCCAGTCCACGCCCGCGCAGATCGTGGTGCTGCCGATCCTGTTCGAGAGCCGGGTGCTCGGCGTGCTCGAGCTGGCCTCGTTCACGCCGTTCGGCGAGGTGCACCTCGACTTCCTGCGCCAGCTCGTCGAGACCATCGGTGTCACGATGAACACGATCATCGCCAACTCCCGCACCGAAGACCTGCTCACCGAGTCGCAGCGGCTCACCAGGGAGCTCCAGGAGCGCTCCGACGAGCTGCAGCGCCAGCAGGAGGAGCTGCGCAGGTCCAACGCCGAGCTGGAGGACAAGGCGGCGCTGCTGGCCAAGCAGAACCGCGCGATCGAGATCCAGAACTTCCAGATCGAGCAGGCCCGCCGCACCCTGGAGGAGCGCGCCGAGCAGCTGGCTGTCTCCTCGCGGTACAAGTCCGAGTTCCTCGCGAACATGTCCCACGAGCTGCGCACGCCGCTCAACAGCCTGCTGGTGCTGGCCAAGCTGCTGACCGAGAACGCCGAGGGCAACCTGACCTCGCAGCAGGTGGAGTTCGCCCGCACGATCCACAGCGCGGGCTCGTCGCTGCTCCAGCTCATCAACGACATGCTCGACCTGTCCAAGGTCGAGGCGGGCCGGATGGACATCCACCCGATCCAGGTGTCGCTGCCGAAGATGGTGGACCTGCTGGAGGCGGCGTTCACGCCGCTGGCGCAGGACAAGGGGCTGTCGTTCAGCGTCGACGTCGAGAACGACGTGCCGAAGGAGCTGCGCGCCGACGAGCAGCGCCTGCAGCAGGTGCTGCGCAACCTGCTCTCCAACGCGGTGAAGTTCACGCCGCGGGGCGAGGTGAAGCTCCGCGTCTCGATGGCGCCGCCCGGGGTCGACTTCGACGACGACACCCTGCACGGCGCCGACGACCTGCTCGCCTTCCAGGTGATCGACACCGGCATCGGCATCGCGCCCGACAAGCGGGACGTCATCTTCGAGGCGTTCAGACAGGCCGACGGCACGACGAGCCGCAAGTACGGCGGCACGGGCCTGGGTCTCGCGATCTGCCGGGATATCGCCAGGCTGCTCGGCGGCGAGATCCACGTGGACAGCGAGCTGGGCAAGGGCAGCTCGTTCACGCTCTACCTGCCGGCCTCCTACACCGGCCCGCTGGCCGCCACCGACGGCGGCGTGGCCCGCCGCCAGCTGATGACGGCTCCGGCTGAGGAGTCGGCCGCCGCGGTCGCGCCTGAGCCGCCGCTGCCGCTCGACCTGCCGATGCACGAACTGGTCGAGCCGGTGGAGACCCCGGCCCAGTGGCAGGGCGACGACCCGCTCAGCGGCGCCAAGATCCTCATCGTGGACGACGACATCCGTAACGTGTTCGCACTGACCAGCGTCCTGGAACGACACGGTTCCACGGTCGTCTACGCTGAAAACGGTCGGGAGGGGATCGAGCAGCTCGAACGAAACGAGGACGTCGCGCTCGTGCTGATGGACATCATGATGCCGGAGATGGACGGCTGGGCCACCACCTCCGCCATCCGGCGCATGCCTCAGTTCGCCGACCTGCCGATCATCGCGCTGACCGCCAAGGTCATGCGGGGCGATCGCGAGAAGAGCATCGCCTCCGGCGCGTCCGACTACGTCCCCAAGCCGGTGGACGTGGACCGCCTGCTCGAACGCCTGCGCGGCTGGCTGAGCCGCGGGCGCGGGTCCATGTCCGACTCGTCAGCCTCAGCAGCCGAAGGGTCGTGATCGATGCCAGATCGCGCCAAGATTCTCCTCGTTGACGATCGCGAGGAGAACCTGATCGCCCTCGAAGCCATCCTCAGCTCCCTCGACCTGGTGCCGGTGCGCGCCAGGTCGGGCGAGGAGGCCCTCAAGGCGCTGCTCAACACCGAGTTCGCCTTGATCCTGCTGGACGTGCGCATGCCTGGCATGGACGGCTTCGAGACGGCCGCGCACATCAAGCGGCGGGAGCGGACCAGGAACATCCCGATCATCTTCCTGACCGTGGTGGACAGCGCGCCCGACTACGCCTTCCGCGGCTACGCGGCCGGGGCGGTCGACTACCTGACCAAGCCGTTCGACCCCTGGGTCCTGCGGGCGAAGGTGTCGGTGTTCACGGAGCTGTACAACATGAACAAGCGGCTGGCCGAGCAGGCCTCCCTGCTCCGCGACCGCGTGAGCGGCGAACTGCCGCCGGGGGTCGGCGACCACGCCTCGGTGCTGCCCGAGCTGTCGCGACGGCTGACGGCGGTGGAGGACGAGCTGGCCCGGGTGCGGGAGCTGGCCCGCAAGTCCCAGGACCCGGCCCTCACCGTCCCCCTGTCCGACCTCACGGACCGCCTCAACCACCTCCGCGCCGGCTTCGACGCCCTCTCCTGACCCCCCGGCCCCTCCGGCCGGGCATGACGGTGGGGCATGACGGTGGGGCATGAAGGCGGGGGCATGGAGGCGGGCGCGACGGCGGTCGGCGCATCACACCGACGACGTGCGGCAACTCGAGCGCAGGCACCACCACGCAACCGCCGCCTCCCAAGCGCCGCGTCGGCGAGGCGTCGGTGAGTGGGAGCGGCCGCGAAGGGGCTCGGCTAGGAGTCCGGAGGGGCGCGTAACGGGAAATGCCGTAACCGGGATTCCTGTAGTGAGGGGTGGGGTGGCCGAGGAGCTCCTGGCCGGAGGGTCGCGTGGGGAACGAGGCGACAAGGCTGGAGCGGCGGGGCTGGCCGATGAGGGGGGAAGTGACCGGCGGGGCGGGATCGCCTAGGGGGTGAGTCAGTGGCGGGCGCGTTCCAAGGCGTCCCAGAAGCCGCGTCTCAGCGCGTGCCGTACCTCGTCGTGCAGCAGGAAGTCGATCGGCAGGGAGGACCCCTGCAGCAACCGCGCCTCCAGGTCCGAAGGCATTCGCGGCTTGCGCGCCAGCACCGCCTCCAGCCACAGCGCGGGCGCGTCGCGCGCCACGGACTCGCCGAAGTCGTGCCCCTCCCGGTGGGCGGACTTGACCGCGTCCGCCAGCGTGGTGGCGCCGGCGGTGGCCGCGGACGGCGGGGTGACGGGCGCGGGCTGCGGCCCCGTGTACGGCCCCAGCTGGGCAGGCTGGTAGGTGCCGCTGGACGACGGGCTGGCGAACTGCCCGGTGCTGGGCGACTGCGACTGCATGGGCCCGGTCGCCGGAGCGGCCGGCGGCGCGGGTGTGACCGGCGGCTGCTCGGGCTGGTAGCTGGCGTACGTCGGCAGCACCGGCGGCGTGGACGACTGCCCGCGCCCGGACGAGGACCCGTTGGACGAGGACGGCGAGGAGGAGCCGGCGGCGTGGCTGCCGCTGGAGGGCGGCAGCGGTGGCAGCGACGGGGGCAGGGCCGGCTGGGCGGGCGGCAGCGAATGGGCGGCCTGCCCGTTGCTGATCGGCTGGTGCCCGTTGGACGACTCCGCGATGCCCGCGACGAGGCTGACGTATGGGCGCAGGTGGACGGCGCCCAGCTCGACCAGGTCGTCGCACTCCTGGCGCAGCGACCGCGACACGGCCCAGCCGCCGTCGGCCGCGATGTGGATCACGCTGACCCTGATGCCGAGGTCCTGCGCGTCGCACACGACCTGGGCCAGGTCCTCGTCCCCGCTCACGACCACCGCGTCGCAGATGGCGTTGTTGCGGGCGAGCGTCATGAGGTCGCGGTGGACCTGGGCGTCGACGCCTTCGCGCCGGCCCGGCCGGATGCGCGACAGCCTGAGCTTGAGGCCCGGTATGTCGGCCAGCGCGTCGTGCTCCGGCGTGCGGCGGCCTTCGACCGTCGCCTCGTACCAGTAGCATCTCAGCAACGGCAGGCCGGTGCGCTCGCGCGACAGGCTGGTCATCAGCTGGAGCAGCCCCGGGTAGTCCCAGGCAACCGCTTCACGATGACGCGTGCCGTGCACGGCCATCGCGCCATCGGCCAGCAGATAGCCGGCGTCCACGAACAGCGCACAGCGATCCACTTAGCACCGCCCCTTTCCTGGTGGTCCGTCCTGGCTGGCTCTGCACCGTCAGAGACCGGACTCGGCGGCCCTCTCTCAGGGTAATGAAAGCTGGTGATCGCGCGAGGGTTAATCCCGACGATTCGGCATCGACCCGCTGCCACCCCGGAGCATTCAGGCAGACCGTACCAGTTTGTCCCGTTCACAGTCATGATCGCGCTCGGACGCTCAACGCGGCCACCCCGAACAGCACGACATCCTTGTCCGTCGCGATCGTCAGCCCCGGATCCACCCCGAGTTCGGCCCCGACCGTGTCGACGTCGACGCCGAACGTCATCTCCGCCGCGCCGGTCGAGGACTCGTCGAAGACGTTCGCGGCGTCCCGATCGCCGCCCTCGGGGGCGAGCGCGCCGGACCCGAGCGAGACCTTGTCGCCCTTGAGGTCGGCGTCCCCCTCCCACGTCACCAGCTCGGCCCTGGCGGGCGAGGCGGCCGGGCTCAGCCCGCCGAGCGGGATGCGCACCCGTCCCGCCGACCCGCCGACCACGGTGGCCGCGTCGAGCACCATGGCCTGGCTGTACGGCTCCGCGGGATCCGCGACGATCAGCACCAGACTCCATCCGGCATGCCGGGACACCCCTTCTTCCATGGGCATGTCGGCCGCCCACCACGTGCCGTTCCGGTTCGAGGCGGCGGCCAGCTCGCTGACGTCGGCGTACGCCTGGTAGACGGGCCCCGACGGCAGCTCGCGGAGCGCCACGTCGTCGGGTTTGACCAGCGTGTACTGGCGCCGCCCAGGCGGCCTGACCTTGATGGGCCCGGCCGTCGTCGCGCTCGCGGACCAGTAGAGGCCGGCCCACACGACCTTGCTCCCCTTGGGCAGGCTCAGCTCGGCCCCGCTGGACGCGCCGGTGCCGGAGCTGTCGTCCTGGTCGAGCGCCGTCATCGGCCAGAGGTCGTTGTCGCGCTGGCCGCGCCGGCGCTTCCGGGCCTCCGCGCAGCCGTCCGCCGTCTCGGGGCAGGTCAGCAGCGAGTTGCCGATCGCCCTGACGGCCACCTTCCCGTCGGTGGCGAACCTGGCGGGCGCCCCGGTCGTCCGTACGCCGTCCTCCGCCTGCGCCGTGACGTGCAGCGGGCCCGAGTCGATCCGGACGGCCGGGCCCGCGCCCTCCGGCGCCTCCGCCGCCACCCGTACCCGCAGGAACAGCGCCGTGCCCTGCCCCGCCGCCAGTGACGCCCTCGCACACCGCGCGTCGCGCCCCGAGGGACGGCACGCCCACCCGTCCACGGTGCCCACGGTGTCGCGGTCGTCGCGCCGCGCGGGCGGGACGAGCGTCACGCCGGAGGGCAGATCCACGAACGCCGTCAACTCCTCGCTGGGCGCCTCACCGTAGTTGCGCAGGCGCAGGCCGACGATGCCGGGCCGGGCGCGTACGAGCGAGCCCAGCGCCTCGACGGTGGCACGCAGCCGCGCCTTGCCCGGCTCCCCGCTCGTGACAGGGCTCGTGACAGGGCTCTTGCCCGGGCTCCTGGCCGGCGGCCGCACCCGCGTGGGCTCCTCGCTCTGCAACGGCACGGGCACCGGCACCGGCATGGGCCCGCCGGCGAACGGCGGCGGCCCCGCGACCGGCACGGCGGCGGTGGGCCTCGCGATCGGCTTCTCGTCGGTGACCAGCAGCAGCCCGGCCGCCACGGCCACCGTGACGGCCATGCTGCCGGCCATCGCCGCCAACTGCTGCCTGGGCCCCCGCCACAGCCGGCGGAACGCCCGCAGCAGCCCGCCCGCGCCGCCGCCGCCCGCGGCCGACTTCGCCAGCGTCGTCGCGTACCCGCCGAAGATCGGCCCCGCGACCAGCGGACCGACCATGACGCGCAGCCCGCGGTTGACGTCGGTCAGCTCCAGCAGGACCCCGTTGCACTCCTCGCAAACGCCCACGTGCTCGTCGACCACCTTGGCGTCGCGCCTGGTCAACCCGTCGCGGACGTACGCGCCCATCTTGCCCAGGACGGGCCGGCAGTCGTGCTTGGGCGGCGAGCCCAGGTGCATCTGCAGGTACGCCTGCCGCAGCCCCTCCCTCGCCCGGTACGCCAGCGCCGCCACGCCGTTGGGCGACAGGCCCAGCAGCGGCGCCACCTGGGCCGGCTTGCACCGTTCGACCTCGGTGTGCCAGAGCACCGCCCGCCACCGCTCGGGCAGCGACAGGAACGCCTTGGCGATCAGCGACTTCTCCAGCTCCACGAGCGCCGGATCGACGAACGGCAGCCCCGGGTCGTACTCCTCGATCTCGCCCGTGGCCACCTGGCGGCTCTCGATCCTGGAGCGGTCGTAGACCGTACGCCGCACCACCGTCAGCAGATAGGTGCGGAAGCCGGACTCGGGCCCGCCGCCCCTGCCGACCAGGTCGAGGATCTTCGTGAACGACTCCGCGACCACGTCCTCGACCTCGGAGCGCCGGACGAGCTGCCTGGCCAGCGCGCGGGCGGCGGCGGCGTGACGCTCGTAGAGCTGCCCGTAGGCGGCGGCGTTGCCCTCTCTGACCGCCTGGAGAAGCTCTGCGTCGCTTTGCGGGGTTCCGCCACCCATAGTGACCTCACGATTACACGGGGTTGCCTCGCGCATTCATTCCGCACTCCCCATCGGGACTAAACCGCACCCGCGGCTTTACCTTCGAGAGGTTTCGAGGGCGCCGCGACGGGCCCTCCGGCCGGAGCCATAAGCTTGGGCGCATGACGGATCGCGACAACCTGCTGGCCGAGATCAAGAGCAAGGCCGTCGTCCACGGCAAGGTCATCCTCTCCTCCGGCATGGAGGCAGACTTCTACCTCGACCTGCGCCGCATCACCCTCGACGGCGTGGCCGCGCCGCTCGTCGGCCGGGTGATGCTCGACCTGACGGCCGACCTGGAGTTCGACGCGGTGGGCGGGCTCACGCTGGGGGCCGACCCGGTCGCGGGCGCGATGCTGCACGCGGCGGCGGCGCGCGGGCGCACGCTCGACGCGTTCGTGGTGCGCAAGGCGCAGAAGCAGCACGGCATGCAGCGCAGGATCGAGGGGCCCGAGGTGAAGGGGCGGCGGGTGCTGGCCGTCGAGGACACCTCCACGACGGGCTCCTCGCCGCTGACGGCCGTGGAGGCGCTGCGCGAGGCGGGGGCCGAGGTGGTCGCCGTGGCCACGATCGTCGACCGGGGCGCGCGCGAGCGCATCACCGGTGAGGGACTGGAGTACCGCTCGGTCTTCACCCTCGGCGACCTCGGGCTCTGAAACTCCGGAGCCGCCGAGCGTCAGCCGCCGGACGACTTGACGGTGAACGCCTCCCGCGCGCCGGCCTTCCCCTGCTCGCGCGGCTTGCCGTTCTCGGTGACGCGGACGGTGCCCGCGTCGCTGAGCACGACGTCGAGCTCCGGCTCGTAGTAGCTGACCTCCTCGCCCCTGCTCATCTCGCGATACTGCAGCACGTCGCCGCCCGGCACGCGTACGGTGACGATGGGGCAGGCATCGACCAGGCACTCGATGTGCACGGTCGGCACCCGCGCGGTGGTCTCCGCGGCGGGGCCGGGCGTGACGGCCGACGCGCGCTCGCGTTCGGGCGGCGTCGCGCCGAACGAGCCGAACAGCGCGCGGCCGCCGATGACCAGCAGCGTCACCACGGCGCCCGCGGCGAGGACGGCGAGCGCCATACGGGCGACGCCCATCGGATCTGACCTGTGGCGTCCCACAGGGGGCAGCGTACCCGGGTAACCCCCGGTTTTCGGCTCAGAACTGGGTGTCGGTCGGCACGCGGTGGTGTTTGCCGTTGGGCTCGGGAAGGCTCTTGTGCTCCCTGCGCTTCTTGAT
Source organism: Nonomuraea sp. NPDC052116 (assembly GCF_040680035.1). Lineage (NCBI taxonomy): Bacteria > Bacillati > Actinomycetota > Actinomycetes > Streptosporangiales > Streptosporangiaceae > Nonomuraea > Nonomuraea sp. NPDC052116. Next base: position 181,972 of record NZ_JBFAWA010000020.1, read on the forward strand.
CACCTCGACGATGATCGGGATCAGCGAGATGAACACGATGACGAAGACGCCCGGCAGGATGTACTTGTCGATCTGCTTGGGGTCGACCTTGCTGCCGAGGAAGTGGCCGAGCAGGAGCAGGCCCTCGACCCAGACGACGCCGCCGACGACGTTCCACAGGAAGAAACGCTTGGCGGGCATCTCCAGCACGCCCGCGACGGGATTCATGAACGTGCGCACGATCGGCACGAACCTGGCCAGAATCACCGCCCTGGCCGGACCGAACTTCTGGAAGAACTCCTCGGCCCTGACGACGTGCTCCCTCTTGAACAAGCGCGAATCAGGTTTCTCGAAGAGCCTGCGGCCGAACCTGGCCCCCAGGAAATGCCCGAGTTGGGCGCCCGCAATGGCGCACAGGGGCGTGCCGATCAAGAGGACGGGAAAGGAGAGCGGCTCGATGCCCATTCCCTGCGCCACCGAGGCCGAGCTGAAAATCCCCGCGGCCACCAGCAGCGAGTCGCCGGGGAGGAAGAACCCGAGCAGCAAGCCCGTTTCGGCGAAGATGATGGCGAGAACGCCGATCGTCGCGAAAGCCCCCAACACGGTCAGCCACCACGTCGGGTCGAGGAGATTCCAGAGCCAGTCCACGCCGAGAGCCTACCTGTAGAGGCGACAAACGCGTTGTGTCTACCACACGGGGTAGTGAGTCGGGATACTGGGCCTGCGCGAAGCCGTTACTTCTCAGGGAGATGAATCATGCCTATTGCGACTCCAGAGGTCTACGCTGAGATGCTCGACCGGGCGAAGGCCGGCGGATTCGCCTACCCGGCGATCAACGTGACCTCATCGCAGACGCTGAACGCCGCTCTGCGGGGCTTCGCCGAGGCCGAGAGCGACGGCATCGTCCAGGTCTCCACGGGCGGCGCCGAGTTCCTGTCCGGCGCGACCGTCAAGGACATGGTCACGGGGGCCACGGCGCTGGCCGAGTACGCGCGGGTGGTGGCCGCCAAGTATCCCGTGACGGTGGCGCTGCACACCGACCACTGCCCGAAGGACAAGCTCGACGGCTTCATGAGGCCGCTGCTCGACATCTCCCTGGAACGGGTCGCCAAGGGCCTCGACCCGCTCTTCCAGTCCCACATGTGGGACGGCTCCGCCGTGCCGCTGGAGGAGAACCTGGAGATCGCCAAGGAGCTCCTGGAGAAGTCCGCCAGGGCGCGGATCATCATGGAGATGGAGATCGGCGTCGTCGGCGGTGAGGAGGACGGCGTCGTCGGCGAGATCAACGAGAAGCTCTACACGACCCCCGAGGACGCGCTGGCCACGGCCGAGGCCGTCGGGATCGGCGAGAAGGGCCGCTACCTGCTGGCCGCCACGTTCGGCAACGTCCACGGCGTCTACAAGCCGGGCCACGTCAAGCTGCGCCCGGGCGTGCTGAAGGACATCCAGGAGGCGGTCGCGGCCAAGTACGGCAAGGACAAGCCGTTCGACCTGGTCTTCCACGGCGGCTCCGGCTCGTCGCAGGAGGAGATCCACGAGGCGATCTCGTACGGCGTCGTCAAGATGAACATCGACACCGACACCCAGTACGCCTTCACCAGGCCGATCGCGGACCACATGTTCCGCAACTACGACGGCGTGCTCAAGGTGGACGGCGACGTGGGCAACAAGAAGACGTACGACCCCCGTTCCTACGGCAAGAGCGCCGAGGCCGGCATGGCCAAGCGCGTCGTGGAGGCGTGCGAGAACCTCAAGAGCGCTGGGACGAAGATCTCCTAGCCAGTTTCATGGCCCGGCGGGTATGACTTGTCCTATGGATAACCTTCTCGCCGGGCCGCCCCCGACTCAACTGCCGGATCTGCCCGAGGCCAGGGAGGCGCTCGACTCCGGAGCCAAGGCCGCGGACGTGGCCGCCCGTTTCCCCGCCTACCCGGCGGCCTGGGCAACGCTCGCGGAAGAGTACTTCGCGCAGGGGCACGCCGTCACTTCCTACGCCTTCGCCCGCACGGGCTACCACCGCGGGCTCGACGCGCTCCGCCGCAGCGGCTGGAAGGGACACGGGCCCATCCCCTGGGAGCACGAGCCCAACCAAGGCTTCCTGCGCTGCCTGTATGCCCTGTCCAGGGCCGCCCAGGCGATCGGCGAGAAGGACGAGGCCGAGCGATGCGTACAGTTCCTCAGGGACAGCACCGAGACGGGCTACGAGGCGCTCGCCAAGGGTTAGCCGTCGTTGTCTTGGGACGAATAGGCACGTTCGGGTAGTCTCTCTACGCAAGAGCCCCTGTCGCGCTTGCGCCAGGGGTTTTCGTTTTGTGCACGGGAGACTGAACCATGCCGGCTGCCGTTCTCGTAGGCGCCCAGTGGGGCGATGAGGGCAAGGGCAAGGCCACCGACCTGCTCGGTGGCGACGTCGACTACGTCGTCCGCTATCAGGGTGGCAACAACGCGGGACACACCGTGGTCATCGGGGACCAGAAATACGCGCTGCACCTTCTACCGACGGGAATCCTGTCGCCCGACGTGGTCCCCGTGATCGGCAACGGCGTGGTCATCGACCCCGGCGTGCTGCTAAGCGAGATCGACGGGCTCGCCGCGCGCGGCATCTCCGCCGAGCGCCTGCTGATCTCCTCGAACGCGCACCTGATCATGCCGCACCACAAGGCCCTCGACAAGGTCACCGAGCGCTACCTCGGCAAGGCCAGGATCGGCACCACGGGCCGCGGCATCGGGCCCGCGTACGGCGACAAGATCGCCCGCATGGGCGTGCGCGTCCAGGACCTGCTCGACCCCGGCATCCTGGCCAAGAAGATCGAGGTCGCCCTGGGCGAGAAGAACCAGGTGCTCACCAAGGTCTACAACCGCCGCGGCATCGACCCCACGGCGGTCCTGGACGAGTACCTCGCCTACGCCGAGCGCCTCAAGCCGCACATCGCCGACACCTCGCTGGTGCTCTCCAAGGCGCTGGACGAGGGCAAGTTCGTGCTGCTGGAGGGCGGTCAGGGCACGCTGCTGGACATCGACCACGGCACCTACCCGTTCGTCACGTCCTCCTCGCCGACCTCCGGGGGCGCCTGCGCCGGGGCCGGGATCCCGCCGAACCGCCTCACCAAGATCATCGGCATCCTCAAGGCGTACACGACCCGGGTCGGCTCCGGCCCCTTCCCGACCGAGCTCACCGACGAGGTCGGCGAGTGGCTGCGCCAGACGGGCGGGGAGTACGGCGTCACCACGGGCCGCAACCGCCGCTGCGGCTGGTTCGACGCGGTCATCGCCCGCTACGCGACCCGGATCAACGGCATCACCGACTACTTCCTCACCAAGCTGGACGTGCTGTCGGGGCTGGAGCGGATCCCGGTGTGCGTGGCGTACGACGTGGACGGGGTGCGGCACGACGAGATCCCGATGACGCAGACGGACTTCCACCACGCCGTGCCGATCTACGAAGAGCTGCCGGGGTGGCAGGAGGACATCACGAGCGCGAAGGACTTCGACGATCTGCCGCCGAACGCGCAGGCGTACGTGCGGGCGCTGGAGGAGATGAGCGGCGCCCCGATCTCGGCCATCGGCGTGGGCCCTGGCCGCGACCAGACCGTGGTGGTGCGCTCGCTCGTCTGAGAGCAGGCGCCGGGGTCCGGCGGGACCGGACCCCGGCACACCGCGAGGCCAGGTGGTGCCTCGGCCTGCCTGGCCTCATATGGTTGGGGTATGCCTCGTTTCCGCCACATCCTGGACACCATGGCCGCCTACAAGCCGGGCAAGGTCGTAGCGACCCCCGACGGCCGGTCGTTCAAGCTGTCCTCCAACGAATCCCCGTACGACCCGCTGCCGTCCGTGGTCGAGGCGATCGCCGAAGGGGCGCGGCAGATCAACCGCTACCCCGACCCCGGCGCCGTCGGGCTGACAGAGGCCATCGCGGAGCGGTTCGGGGTGCCGGCCGACAACATCGCGCTCGGCGCGGGGTCCGTCACGGTGGCGCAGCAACTGTTCGAGTCGATCGGGGAGCCCGGGGTCGAGGTCGTCTACGCGTGGCGGTCGTTCGAGGCGTACCCGCTGCTGGCCGACCTCGCCGGGGTGAAGTCGGTCATGGTGCCGCTGGCCGGGGAGGACCACGACCTGGACGCCATGGCGGAGGCGATCAACGAGCGCACGCGCATGGTGTTCGTGTGCAACCCGAACAACCCGACCGGCACCTCGATCCGCCGGAGCGCGCTGGAGGCGTTCCTGGACCGGGTGCCCGAGCACGTGCTGGTGGTGCTGGACGAGGCCTACCGGGAGTACGTGCGCGACGAGGACGTCCCCGACGGTCTCACCCTCTACCGCGACCGGCCGAACGTCTGCGTGCTGCGCACGTTCTCCAAGGCGTACGGGCTGGCGGGCCTGCGGGTCGGCTATCTGGTCGCGCACGAGCCCGTGGCGACGGCGATCCGCAAGACGATCATCCCGTTCGCGGTCAACCACCTCGCCCAGGTGGCGGCCATCGCCTCGCTCAAGGCCGAGGACGAACTGCTGGAGCGGGTCGAGCACGTGGTCAAGGAGCGTACGAGGGTCCGCGAGGCGCTCATCGCCCAGGGCTGGACGGTGCCGCCCACCGAGGCCAACTTCGTCTGGCTCAGGCTCGGTGAGCGCACCCTCGACTTCGCGGCCGCCTGCGCCGTGGAGGGCGTGGCGGTGCGGCCGTTCGCCGGGGAGGGAGCGCGGGTGTCCATCGGCTCCCCCGAGGCGAACGACGCCTTCCTCGCCGCCGCCGCGGCCTTCCGCGGCTGACCAGCGGCTGATCAGCGGCGGGGCTGCCAGTTGAGGTAGGCGACCGACAGCAGCGTGGAGCCGTACTGCGACTGGACGGCGTGGTCGGCGTAGACCGCCAGCGCGTGCGTGAACAGGGCCGGGTCCCACTGGGCCACCGGCATGTAGCGCGGCGCCTGGAGGTACTGCCCGGCGGCGGCCAGGCCGCCGGTGCCGTCCACCCGCAGGAACGTCGTCGCCACGCCGTTGTCGGTGGTGGCCATGTTCTTGGTGTAGCTGCGGGCGAAGCGGCCCATGTCGGCGTCGGTGAAGGCGAGGCCGAACCGGTGCGCGGCGGCGGCGAACTCGACGTCGATGCCGCCGTGGCTGAGGTCCTCGATCTGCTGCCCGCCCTTGGGCGGCGTGCCGAAGGACGGGGTCCACTCGGAGACGCCGTCCGCCTTGGTGTAGCCGCTGTAGAGCTTGCCGAAGCTGGGCCAGTACGGCCAGTGGTAGGCGTCCTTGTCGTTGGTCTTGAGGTCGCGGACGAACGTGGCGGCGAGCCGGCGGGTGCGGTCGCGGAAGAACGGGTCGCGGGTCGCCGCCGCCAGCTCCGCGTACGTCTGGCCGAGGGCGACGCTCTGGTTGATCGGCTGTTCGACGCCGTCGTAGGGGACGGGCATGCCCTTGGGCCAGATGTAGTAGCCGCCCGCCACCCATTCGGGGTCGTGCGCGGCAGCGGCGTCCCGGCACGCCTTCAGGTATTCGGCGGCCTTGGCCCGGTAGCGGGCGTTGCGCAGGAGGCGCGGGTCCCGGCGGACGATCCGGACGAACGACGCGAGCGGGTAGGTGATCATGCCGGTGTGCACCGAGAAGATCACCGGCGCGGCGGCCAGCTTGAACGTCCCGAGCGCCGGCATCGCCGCCCCCTCCGGCGAGGGGCGCAGGTCCTTGGCCGTCACCATGGTCGGCGACGGGTAGGCGTCGAGGATCCGCTTCACCGCGTAGTCGGGGCTGGCGGGGTCCATCGTCAGGTCGGTGAAGGTGGAGACCTTGCTCTTGACGGGGTTGTTCACCTCCAGCGTGAACCGCCCGTCCGAGGTGCCCGCCCGTACGGTCGCCACCGCGTCGTTGACGTTGGCGAGCGCGCTGCGCACCTCCAGGAGCGGCTGCCCCGACGCGTCGAGCAGGCTCACGCCGCCCGCGCTGTAGACGAGGCTGCGCCAGGCGGGCAGCGACAGGCCGCGGTAGTCGGTGACGCCGCGCTCGGAGTCGCGGTTGCCCAGCACGAGGTCGGCGTTGTGGATGAGCCGGTCCAGGTAGGTGGTGTCGTGGTAGGCCTCGTACATCCTGATGTAGGCGGCCATCACGTAGGAGGCGCCCCAGCCGAGACCGCCCGCCTCGTTGGTGTCGGTGGGCTGGCCGGCGTTGCCGCTCTCGTGGAACACCTTGTCGAACAGGTCGAACGTCTCGCGCGTGGTGTAGTCGTAGCCTGCCGCGGCGCGGGCCGTGCCGGGCAGTGCTGCCAGGGCGCCGAGGGAGAGCGCGCCCACGCCGAATTGGCGGCGAGTAAGCATGGATGACCCTTTCACGAGCGGGCGGCGTCAGCTCTTGACCGCGCCGCGCATGCCTTCGAGGACGTGTCGTTGCATGATCATGAAGAAGACGACCACGGGCAGGATCGAGATGATCGTGCCGGCCGCCAGGCTGCGGATGTCGGTGCCGGTGATTCCGGCCAGGTAGGCGATCCCCAGCGAGATGGGATACAGGGAGGAGTCCTTCAGCACGACCATCGGCCAGATGAAGCTGTTCCAGACCGAGATGAAGCCGAAGACGCCGAGGATCGCCAGGGTGGGGCGGGCGGCCGGCAGCATGACGTGCCAGAAGATGCGCAGTTCGTGGCAGCCGTCGGTCCTGGCGGCGTCCACCACCTCGCGCGGCACCCCGGCGAAGGTCTGCCGGAGCAGGAAGATCCCGAACGCCGACAGCAGGCCGGGCAGGATCACGCCCAGGTAGCCGTCGGCCATCCCGATCTGGGAGACCACCAGGAACCTCGGCAGCAGCATCACCTCGCCGGGCAGGAACATGGTGGCGAGGATCGCGAAGAAGATCAGGCTCCGGCCGCGGAAGACCATCTGCGCCAGCGGGTACGCGCACAGAGCCGACACCAGGATGTAGAGCGGCACCATCACGGCCACCAGGAACGCGGAGTTGAGCAGGTAGCGCGGGAACGGGATGGCCGTCCACGCCTCCTTGGCCCAGGTGAGCACCGGGGGCCGGGGGATGATGTCCGGCGGGAAGGAGAAGACGGCCTGGCCGGCCGGTTTCAACGCCGCCGACAGCAGGATGAGAAAGGGGCCGACGAACGCCAGGGCGATCGCGGAGAGCAGCACGTACATGCCCGCGCGGCGTATCCACCAGTTCAACGGGTTTCCCTCCTTCCGCTGGTGAGCCGATAGTTGAGCAGGGCCATCACGATCAGCAGGACCCACAGGACGAGGCCGACGGCGCTGGCGTAGCCCATGTCGTACTTCTCGAACGCCTCGGCCCAGATGTAGTAGCCGAGCATCAGGGTGGCGTCCTGCGGGCCGCCCTTGGTCATCACGAAGACGGTCGTGAACGCCTGCATCGCGTCGAGCATGGCCATCGTGACGGTGACCGCGATGTAGGGGACCATCAGCGGGACGGTGATGCGCCGCATCCGGTGCCAGCCGTTGGCGCCGTCTATCTTGGCGGCCTCGTAGAGCTCCGACGGGATCGTCTGGAGGCCCGCGAGGTAGACCATCATGTAGACGCCCATGTTCTTCCAGCCCTCGACCAGGATCAGCGCGGGCAGCGCCCAGACCGGGTCGAGGAGGTACTGGATGGGCTCGTCCAGGATGCCCAGTCCGGTGAGCAGCCAGTTGACCACGCCCTGCTGGTGGAAGACGTAGTTCCAGGCCACCGCGACCGCGACCATCGAGGTCACGACCGGCAGGTAGTAGAGCATCCGGAACGTCCTGATGCCGGGCAGCTTCTGGTTGACCAGCACGGCCAGCGGCAGCGGGAGCACGACGAGCAGCGGGAACAGGCCCACGAGGAACACCAGCGAGTTGCGCAGGGCGGTCCAGAACCTGGCGTCCCCGAGGATCTTGACGAAGTTGTCCAGCCCGGTGAAGACGGGCGGGCTGACGCCGTCGTAGTCGGTGAAGGAGAGCTGGACGGCGGTGACGGCCGGCCAGGCGAAGAACACCCCGAACAGCACCAGGGCCGGTAAGGGGAAGAGGTACGGCGTGTACCAGCGCTGCCCTGGGATCCGGCTGGCGGCCACCGGCCTCACATCCTTCGGTCTTTAATAGTGACGCCCAAAGCCTCGATAAGAGTTGGCCAGAATTTGGACGCAGACTATAGATGGCCGATCTCGACCGTCAAGAGCCGATCTGAGCAGGGACCCTTGACGACTCAGGCGCCGAAGTGTCATTGTGCCGAAAGAATTATTAAGGACGGCCATAATTCTCAGGAGGTCCCCCGATGTCGAGGAGAAGAGCGTTGGGGGCAGGCGCGCTCGCGCTGGCTCTCATGTCATCCGGCTGCGTGGCCGGAACGTCGGGCAGCACGTCGGGGGGACAGGCGGACGACCAGCCGTTCGAGGGGGAGGTCGAGTTCTGGACGATCAACCTGAAGAAGAACTTCGGCTCCTACATCGACGGGCTGATCGCCCAGTACCAGAAGGAGCACCCCAAGGTCACCGTCAAGTGGGTGGACGTGCCCGGGCAGGACATCGCGACCAAGCTGCTCGCCGCGGTCGCCAGCGGCGACGTCCCCGACGCGGTCAACATCGCCTCCTCCGACCTCGGCCGGTTCACCCCGTCGCTGGCCCCTCTCGACGAGCTGCTCAAGCCCGCCGACCTCGCCGACTTCCAGCCGAACCTGGTCGACTCGCTGCGCGTGGCGGGCAAGCTGTACGCCGTGCCCTGGTACAACGGCGGCACGCCCGTGGGCATCTACCGCAAGTCCGTCGTCGGCAAGGCGGGCTTCGACGAGAAGGCCCCGCCCAAGTCCTACGCGGAGGCCCTCGCCCTGGCCGACAAGGTCTACGCCGAGACCAAGGTCTACGGCAGCAACGACATCCCCGGCGTCAACGCCGCCTCGGTGCTGCGCTACTACGGCATCGAGCTGCTGAGCGCCGACAAGAAGAAGGCGACGTTCAACACGCCCGAGGTCGCCAAGCTGCTGGACACGTTCAAGGCGAGCTACGACAAGCACGGCATCGCGCCGGGATCGATCTCCAAGGACGTCCGGAACTACCCGCAGACCCTGGAGAACGGCCAGATCGCGATGGCGGCGAGCGCGTCGGCCGCGACGCTGGTCAACGTCGAGAAGAACGCCCCCGACGTCTACAAGGACCTGCTCGTCACCGAGCCCGTCCAGACCGGGACCGGCGGATACCTGCTGCTCGCCCAGCAGACCGTGGCCATCCCCAAGGCGTCCAAGCACCAGCGGGCGGCGGCCGAGTTCGTCAAGTTCTTCACCAACGGCGCCAACCAGCTCGCGTTCTGCAAGCTGGTGCCGATCTACCCCTCGACGATCTCCTCCACCAAGGACGCCTTCTTCTCGGACATCACCGGCGACTCCCCGATGGACGTCGCCCGCCGGGTGATCGTCAAGGGCCTGCCGAAGCTGGAGTACGTCCCGCTGGGCACGGCCAAGGACGCCGAGCTCGGAGAGTCGCTGTCCGAGGAGATCAGGGCCTTCCTCCAGGGATCCAAGAGCGCCAAGGAGGCGCTCGACGCCGCAGAGAAGCAATGGAATGACGCACTTGCCTAAGCTCAGAGTCGGGATCGTCGGCGCCGGGATCATGGGCCGCGGCCACGCCGAGGTCCTGTCCGCCCACCCGGACGCCGAGGTCACCGCCGTCGCGCGCCGTCCTCTCGACGCCGCCCCGCAGGCGGCCGTCTATCCGGGCTACCGGGAACTGATCGACTCCGGCACCGTCGACGCCGTGTCGATCACCACCCCCGACCACCTGCACGCGGACGTGATGGTGGCGGCCGCGGAGGCCGGGCTGCACATCCTGGTCGAGAAGCCGTTCACGACCACGGTCGAGGACGCCGACCGCTCCGTGGCCGCGATCCGGCAGGCGGGCGTCACCGCGATGTGCCTGTTCAACCACCGCTGGGTGCCCGCGTACGCGCAGGCCAAGCAGCAGATGGAGCTGATCGGCGAGCCGGTCGTGGGCTACGCCCGCAAGGACGACACGATCCACGTGCCCACCGAGATGATCGGCTGGGCGGATCGGACGACCTGCGCCTGGTTCCTGTCGAGCCACGACATCGACCTGGTCACCTGGCTCTACGACGACCACGTGGTGGAGGTGTTCGCCACCGCCCGCCACGGCAAGCTGCGCGGGATGGGCATCGACACCCCCGACGCGATGCAGATCCAGGCCCGCTTCGGCCGGGGCGCCGTGGCCACGTTCGAGTCGGCCTGGATCTACCCGAACACCTTCCCGACCATGGTCGACAGCTACATCACCGTGGCCGGCGAGTCGGGCGTCATCCAGCTCGACCGGCAGAAGGAGAACATCCAGCTCGCCACCGAGAAGTCCTACTCCTACCCGCGCAACATGCTCCAGCGGGTCGTGCACGGCATCCCGGCGGGCGCCTACCGCGACGCGATCCACCACTTCGTGGACTGCGCCCGTACCGGCGCCGAGCCGCTGGTCAGCGTGGAGAGCTCGCGGCACGTGACCGCCGTGCTCGCCGCCGCGCACGAGTCCGCCCGCACGGGGCGGCCGGTGACATGTTCGTAGAGAAACCGCCGCATGTGCATCCCACGCGCATGCGGCACATCACCGACGAGGCCCTGCTGGGAACGCTCGGGGCGGGCGGCGTCGCCGAGGCCAGGGCCTGGCGCCGGCGGCGGCCGGTCCCGGCCGCCCTCGGCGCGGAGGACGCGGACGCCCTCCTCGGGATCGAGGTCGACTTCCTGGACAAGGGCCACGGCCGCTCATTGCTGTACGGCTTCCACTACCTGCGCTGGATGTCCCCGCTGATCACGGCCTACGCCGGAACCGGGGACCCCCGCTACGCCGCCGAGTGGGACCGCCTGTTCCGCCAGTGGTACGACGACCGCGACCGGGTCGAGGGCGACTGGCCGGGGCTCGACGTGGTCTGGTACTCGCTCGGCGTCCGCGCCCGCGCCATGTACGTCACCGAGGCGCTGGCCGTCTTCGCGGACGAGCCCGCGCTGAGCGACGGGTGCTGGCTGCGGATGATGAAGACGGTCGTCGGCGGCGCCAGGTGGTCGGCCGAGGAGCACGACGAGTTCCGCCACGGCAACTGGCAGTTCGTCAACGCGTGCGAGCTGCTGCACACGGCCAGGGTGTTCGCGGACCTGCCCGAGGCGGAGCAGTGGGCCGAGGTCGCCATGGCCCGCATCCTGGAGCACCTCGAACAGGACGTGCGCGCCGACGGCGGCCACCACGAGCGCTCGCCGAGCTACCACCTCATGTGCCTGGACAACCTCGAACGGGCCGTGGCCGTCGAGCCCGCGCTCGCGCGGCACCCGCGCCGCCAGGCCATGTACCGCTGGCTGAGCGTCCTGACGACGTCCGGCGGCTGGGTGCCCCATCTGCAGGACAGCGGCCTGATCTGGCCGCAGGACGTCGGGCCGGCCGAGGGCTCGCACAACCTGGAGGCCAGCGGCTACGCCACCTTCCGCCACGGCGACTTCCACACCGTCGTCAACTACGGCCCTTACGTCGGGCACGAGCTCGAACCGCACAGCCACCACGCGGCGCTCGACTTCGTGCTGTCGGGCTGGGGCGTGCCGCTGGCCTGGGAAGGGGGCGGCCCGCCGTCCTACGACGACCCCGGCTACTACGACTGGTACCAGGCGACCAGGGCGCACAACACGCTGCTCGTCCCGGGCGAGGGCTACACCGAGGAGCGCCGCGCCGCCTGTGACCTGTTCTCCGTCTCCGCGCGGGCCGACGTCTTCGCGGGGCACCACCACGGCTACAGCGCGCGGCACGACCGGGAGATCGTCTTCGTCAAGGGCGACAACCCGTACTGGATCGTCACCGACCGGATCGACGCGGAGGCGATCTGGCAGATCCACGGCCTGTCGCCGTGGGTCGAGCGCGACGGCGGGTTCGCGGGCACCCGTGGCCCGGGAATCCTGGTGGTGCCGCTGGAACCGCCCGACGAGGTGCTGTACGGGACGGGCCCGGCCAGGATCCCGGACCCCGCCACCAGGACCGCCGAGTACGGCGAGATCCACTCGCTCGGCCTGCGGCGCGCCGACGGCAGGTTCACCGTCGGCATCTTCCCCTACCGCGACGAACACCCCGCAGTGCCCGAAGATTGGCCCCGAAGATTGGACGGTTCATGCTGATCGACGCTGACGCGATGCTCGGCCGCTATCCCCGCAGGGACGTGGGCACGGGCTCGATCACGGAGGCGCTGGACAGGATGGACCGCTTCGGCATCGCGGAGGCCGTGGTCAGCCACACCCTGTCGTGGCTGCACGACCCCGCGACGGGCAACAGGGAGCTGCTCGGCCTGGTCGCCGACCATTCCAGGCTGCGCCCCTGCTGGGTGATGCTGCCCGGCACCTGCGGCGAGACCGGCACGCCGGACGAGTTCGTGACCGGGGCGCTGGAGGGCGGGGTGTGCGCCGTCCGCGCCTACCCCGCCGACCACGGCTACGACCTCGCCGGCCGCGACTGCGCGGCCATGCTCGCCGCCGTCGCCGAGGCCGGGCTGCCGCTGCTCGTGGACGCGGCCCAGACCGGCTGGGCCGCCGTGGAGTCCGTCGCCGCCGCGCACCCGAAGCTGCGGGTCGTGGTCGGCGCGATCGGCTACCGCCAGCTCAGGCAGGCGGCCGGAGTGCTCTCCCGCACCGGCAACGTCTACCTGGGGCTGGCCAACCTGTCCTCGCACTGCGGGCTCGAATGGCTCGTCGAGCGCTACGGCGAGCGCCGCCTCGTCTTCGGCACGGGCGCGCCGCTCAGGGACCCCGCCGAGGCGGTCACCCGGCTGCTGTGGGCGGAGCTCGACGACGCGGCCGTGGCCGCCATCGGCGCCGGCACCCTGCTGGAACTGCTGCCCGTGGGGGCGGTGTGAACGCGATCACCTCGGCGCTGTGGCAGCGCCGCCCGCAGACCAGCGTCCGGATCGTCGACGCGCACGCGCACGCCGGTCCCTACAGCCTGTTCTTCATCCCCGAGGCGTCCCCCGACGCGATGGTCCGGGTGATGGACAGGTGCGGCGTGGCGCACGCCGTCATCTCCAGCCACCTGGCGATCCAGCTCGACGCGGCGGCGGGGAACGCCGCGACCGCCGAGGCGGTGGAGCGCGCGCCGGACCGCTTCACCGGATACCTGACGATCAACCCCTGGCAGGACCCCGACGGCGAGCTGGCCAGGTGGAGCGCGGATCCGCGCTTCGGCGGCATCAAGCTCCACCCCGACCTGCACGACTACCCGCTCACCGGCAGGCGCTACGCCGGCGTGTGGGAGTTCGCGCAGCGCACCGGCTGCCCGGTGCTCACCCACACCTACGACGGCTCCGCCTACAACGACCTGGCCGCGGTGGACGCCGTCGCGTCGGAGCACCCCGACGTGGTGATCATCGCGGGGCACGCGGGGGCGACCCCGCTGGGCATCGAGCGGGCCATCGAGGTGGCGCACCGGCGCCCAGGGGTCATCCTGGAGGTGTGCGGGTCCTTCAACACCGGGCCCGACATCGCCAGGATGGTGCGGGAGCTCGGTGCCGGCCGGGTCGTCTACGGGTCCGACTTCCCCTTCATCGATCTTCGGATCTCGCTGGGGAGGGTAATCTTCAGTGGCCTCGCAGAGGGGGACCAGGCCGCGGTGCTCGGTGCGACGATGACCCGCTTGCTGCAGTGGAGATCCGGACTGGGGTGATCAAGATCATGGACCGGCTGCGTTCGGAGTCGCGGCCCAGGGTGACGATCGGAGTCGTGGGACCGCACGATCTCGTCGAACAGATCATGATGATCGGCGCCGGCCTGCCGGCCGCGGCCGACTGGCGGCTGCTCGGCGCGCCTCATGCCGAGGAGCAGGAGACCTACGACAAGTTCTCGCGGATCGCCGACAGCATCGACGTGGTGCTGTTCACCGGGCCTCTCCAGCACGACCTGGCCAGGCAGGCGGGCGAGCTGACCGTCCCCGCCACGTTCGTGCCCATGAGCGGGGCCAGCCTGTACGCCAGCCTGCTGCGCGGGGTGCTCACCCACGGGATCGACCCGGCCAGGGTGAGCATCGACTCGCTGCCCGCCGCCGACGTGGACGAGGCGTACGGCGAGATCGGCGTGAGCACGGCCGGCGTGCACCTTTCCGAGTACGACCGGCCGGAGTCGGCGCGCGGCTTCGGCGCCTTCCACGAGGAGCTCTACCGCCAGGGCGAGACCACCGCGGCGCTCACCACGATAAGGAGCGTCGCCAACAAGCTGAGCGCCGCCGGCGTGCCCGTGCTGCGCCTGCTGCCGACCTCCCACACGTTGCGCCTCGCGCTCAACACCGCCGCCCTGCTCGGCACCGGCAGCAGGCTGGAGGACGCGCAGATCGCCATCGTGGTCGTCGAGCTCGCCGCCTCCGCCAAGCCCAGCTACTCCGGGCCGGGCAACTACTGGCAGCAGGAGCTGAAGCTGTCGCTGCACCGCTCGCTGCTCGCCGACGCGCGGCTGATGGGCGCCACCGTGGCGCCCCGCGACGAGAACGGCTACGTCGTCACCGCCACCGTGGGCGCGCTCGGCCAGGCCACCGAGGGGTTCAGGATGGCGCCGTTCATGGACCGGATCCGCTCCGACGTGGGGGTCGACGTCGAGGTCGGCGTCGGGCTCGGCAGCACGGCCCGCGACGCCGACGCCAACGCGATGGCGGCCGTCGAGAAGGCCCGCAACGCGGGGGCGACCGCCGCGTACCTGGTCGGGGGCGACGGCACCGTGCTGTCGCTGCCGGTACGCCGGCGCAAGCGGCAGGACACCGAGCCGATCGTCGCCACCAAGGCGGCCAAGCTGCTCGAACGCCTGGTGGAGGGCCTCCACGACGGCGACTCGCTGGTGGTCGACGCCGAGATCGTCGCGGAGGTGCTGTCGATCTCCCCGCGTAGCGCCCGCCGGGTGCTGCAGAGCCTCGCGGAGGAGGGCTTGGCCTGGCCCATGCCTCCGGTCAAGGGCACCCAGGCGGGCCGGCCCCGCCAGCCGTACCGGCTCGTGCGGAGTTAGGCGTCGCCGAGGCGCACGCGCGGGCCGTACCTGTCCAGCAGCAGGGCGTTGTGCGCGTCGCCGCCCGGGGTGTTGGCCGACTTGAAGACGGGCGGCGGCTCGCCGGCCGCGAGGAAGCGGCCGACGACCTCGGCGACCAGGAGCTGCGCGACCAGCACGCCGGTGAGGGTCGAGACGCCGCAGGCGCTGCCGCCGCCCGGCAGCGGCAGGGTGGCGTCGCCGTACGGCGCCCCGTTGTCGATGACCACCTGGGCCAGGTCGGCCAGCCGCTCCTCGACGGCCACCGCGGCGGTGTGCGCGCGCGAGGTGATGGCGATCACCGGATGCCCGTTCCGGACCGCGAGCTGCGCCATCTCGACGATCGCCGCGTTGCCGCCGGAGTTCGAGATGATCACGAAGACGTCCTCGGGCCGGATGTCGGCCAGCTCCCAGACGCGCGCGGCGAGGCCGGGCGCACGCTCGATCTTCGGGTCGAGGAGGTCGCGCGGCGAGGCGTCGCCGTAGTAGGCGAGGTCGCGGATGCCGAGCTGGTTGACCGGCACCAGGCCGCCCGCCCGGCCGGTGAGCTCCAGCGCGACGGACCTCGAATGGCCGGTGCCGAACGCCTGGAGCACCCCGCCCGCGCGCAACGAGGCGTAGATCAGCGCGCCTGCTTGTTCGATCGCGTCGCGTTCGGCGGTGAGCAGCCGGTCCACGGCCGATCCGGCGATCAGCGCGTACGAGCTCTGGTCCATCACAGATCCTCCAGCAGGTTTCGTGCGGTCTCAGCGATGAGTTCGGCGCTGCCCGGGGCCACCTGGCTGGCCAGGACCTCGTACTCGGCGCGCCGGTAGGCGGCGGCCGTCGGCAGGTATCCGGGGTAGCCGTTGACGTAGCCCAGGACCACGGTCGGCTCACCGGGCCGGTCGGCGACGCGCTCGGCGACGGCGAGGAACGGCTCGCCGGGCAGCCCGGCGAGGGAGAGCCCGCCGAGGCGGGCGACGTTCACGTCCACGCCGGTCCGGACGGGCGGTGCCGTGCGCGCCCGCAGCCCTTCGAGCCTGCTGCGGGCCAGGCGGGTGGCGACCGGGTCACCCGACGCCGCGGCCTGCTCGTACCCGGCGAGGAGGGCCGCCTCGTCGGCCGTCGTGGCGGCGGGTTCGAGGGTCAGCCGTCGCGTGGCCCAGGAGATGCCGGTGGGTCCGGGCGCGAGCCGTCGCGTGGCCCAGGAGATGCCGGTGGGTTCGGGCCGCCAGAGCGGGGTCCCGGGGCCCGCCAGCAGTTCGGCGCAGCGGTCCGCGACGAGCTCGCCCAGGCGTCGCAGCTCCGCCGCGTCCTGGCCGCGCCGGGTGTGGCGGGTGCTGATGTCGCCGGCCGCGCCGGTGGCGACCGCCACCCAGACGTCCTCGCCGAGCCGCCGCCGCAGGCTCGCGCGTACGGCTCCGACCAGGTCGGCGCTGACCAGCCGGTTGGCCGCGGGCAGCACGGTGGGGTGCACGGGGAGCACCGCCAGCACCCCGGCGAGCCCGCCGTCGCGTACGGCGATCAGGTCGAGCGGCACCACCGCCGGCGCGCCCGGCCTGCTCCGGTCGGCGCCGACCCCGTGCAGCTCACCGCGGTACGCCATGCCCTCGCACGGCCGCTCCGCCTCGATCGCCCGCCGCACGGCCGTGCGGACCGCCTCGGTGAGCCGGCCGAGCCACGGCTCGGGCGTCGGCCCGCCGCCCGGTACGCAGCCGGTCTCGGGCCCCGCGTGGGTGTGGCTCGCCGCCAGCCACAGCTCGCACCCGGCCGCCTGCCTGGCCCGCGCGGCGAGGTCCTCGTTGACGCAGATGACGTCGGCGATCGCCAGCGCGAACCGTCTCCCGCCGTCCGACCAGGTCATCGCGCTGACCGACAGCGGATCCGCCAGGCCCGTGGACGGCCCCGGCCGGTCGATGTAACCGCCCATCGGCGTGCCGTCCGGCACGGGCAGCTCGGCGGTGCCGTGTCCCACTCTCATCGTTCCGCCGTTCTGATCATCGACTGGTAGCGGTTCGGCCCCGTGGAGGCGGCCAGCAGGGCGGCTCCCGCGAGGCTGTCGCCCGCGGGAGGCCGGAGGGTCGCTTGCGGGAGCAGCCGGGCCAGCTCCGCCTCGAAGCCGGCGCGGAGTCCGGGGTCGCGCAGCAGGCGGCCGGTCCACGCGACGGGCACCGCCGCCCCCTTCGCGAGGCAGCGAGCCGCCGCCGCCACCGTGCCCGCCAGCTCGCGGGCCGCCTCCTCGGCGATGGCGCGGGCCGTGGGATCTGGGCGGCTCCTGTCTCCCGCCGGCTCCAGGACACGGCCCGAGTCTCCTGCCAGCTCCAGGACGTGGACGGCGAAGCGCGCGATCCGCGCCACCGCGTCGGGGGCGAGGTAGAGGCGTTCGGGCAGGCCGGCCAGGTCGCCGAACACGGCCTGGGCGCGCTCGGTGAGCGGGCCGGGCTCCGCGCGCCCGTCGAAGCCCCGGAAGGCGGCGTCGAGGCCGCGGCGGCCGATCCAGAAGCCGCTGCCCGCGTCGCCGTAGAGGTAACCCCAGCCGTCCACCTGCCGGATGCCGTCACCCACGCCCAGGGCGATCGCTCCGGTGCCCGCGGCCAGCACCACGCCGTCGCCGCCCGCGAACGCTCCCGCGTGCGAGGTGACCACGTCGGTCGTGATCAGCACGCGGCGGGCCATGGAGAGCAGCCGGCCGGCCAGCTTGCCGGGGTCGTCCAGGATGGTGGTCAGCCCGAGGCAGACGGTGCCGAGTGGCCCCCATCCCGTCCCGATCCGCTCCAGCACGGCCTCGACAGGGGAGCCCTCCGCGTACGACAGGCCGGGCAGCTCGCGGATCTCCCGGATCCGCCCCGACTCGGCCAGGCCGATCCGCAGGCCCGTCTGCCCGCCGTCGATCGCCAGGTCCATGCGCGTTCCTCCTGGTCACGATCCGGGCCGGAGCCCGGCCCTGCGGTATTCCGTGGGGGAGCAGCCGACGTACCGCCGGAACGCGCTGCGCAGGGCCTTCGCGGTCGGGTAGCCGGTGTGCGCGGCGACCACGTCCACCGGCAGCGCCGAGGTGGACAGCAACCGGCGGGCGTGCCGCAGCCGCAGCCCGGTCAGGTGCCGCAGGAACGTGGTCCGCCGCTCCTCCGCGAACAGGTGCGAGATGTAGTACGGGCTCGCGCTCACGGCCTCCGCCACGGTCGCCAGGCGCAGCCCGGGATCGGTGTAGTGCTCCGCCAGGTACGCCTCGGCCAGCGCGAGCACGTCACGGCGCGGCGCGGTCGGCATGAGCCGCCCCAGCGTCTCCCGCAGCCAGATGTGCAGGTAGGAGCGTTCGTGGATGTCTCCGACCATGATGATGTCCTCGATCGGCAGCCGGGCGCAGGCCTCCACCCAGTCCGTCGACCCGTCGGCCAGCCTGCTCCGGTTGGCCACGTCCACCACGAACAGCAGCTGGCCGATGAGCCAGTTGCGCAGCGTGCGCGGGTCGACCCCGGGCTCCCGGGCGCACCTGTCGACCCATCCCGCCAGGAGCCCCGCCGCGCCGTTGCGGTCACCGGCGCGGACCCGCCTGGTCAGCTCCTGCTCGATGCGCACCGGAGGCGCCGGCGCGGCGCTCTCGTGCGCGGGCGGCGCGATCACCCGGTCGCCGCCGAGCACGAGCTTGTAGTCGTTGACCCGCCTGGCGTCCTGCTCCGCCGCGAGGTGTTCGAGGCTGGGCGCGCCCAGGCTGACCGTGGCCGTCCACGCCGTCTCGCGGACGATCCTGGCCCGCAGCTCCTCGGCCAGCTCCTCCGCGTCGGACATCAGCGCGCCCGGGTCGGCGCCCGACAACACGATCAGCCACTCCTCCGGGGGCCGGGGGTGGCAGGTCGCGTCGCGGCGGGCGCTCGCGGCGGAGCGCACCGCGTGGTCGGCGCGCTGGAGCTGGCGCAGCGCCCATGGCCGGCCACGGGTCTTCTCGGAAACCATGAAGTCGTCGATGTCCACCAGGGCAGCCACGGCGTAGGTCATGCCTCTACTTTAGGCGGACCGAAATTTGACCGTATTCACCAGCGTCCCGATTCCCTCCACCGTGGCCCGCATGGTGTCGCCGTCCTTGAGCGGGGCGATCCCGGCGATGGTGCCGGTCGCGACGATGTCACCGGGCATCAGCGTCATCCCGTCGGACAGGTCGGCGATGAGCCGGGGCAGCCCGAAGACCATCTGCCTGGTGTTGGCCCGCTGCCTGACCTCGCCGTCCACCTCCAAGGTCAGCTCCAGCTCCTGCGGGTCGGGCACCTCGTCCACGGTCGCCAGGTACGGGCCCGCGGGCGCGAAGGTGTCGAACCCCTTCGACTGGTCCCACGGCACGTTGCGGGCGATGTTGGCCAGCTGGAGGTCGCGGGCCGTCATGTCGTTGATCACGGTGTATCCGGCGACGGCCTCGCGCCACCGCTCGGCCGGCAGGTCCCTGGTCACCTTGCCGATGACCACGGCCAGCTCCACCTCGTGCTCCAGGTGGCGGGTGCGGGCGGGCGCGATGACCGGGTGGCCGTGGCCCACGAGCGCGGACGGCGGCTTGAAGAACAGCACCGGCTCCGGCGGCACCTCCAGGCCGCTCTCGTCCGCGTGCTCCTGGTAGTTCAGCGCGAGGCAGCAGATCTTCGTGCAGGTGGCGACGGGTGGCTCGAAGATGACCGCGCTCTCGTCCAAGGTGGGGCCGTCGTGGCCGGCCACCAGCTCGGTCAGGCGGTCGAGCCCGTACGAGTCCAGGGCCGCCACCGGGTCGGACCCGAGGTCGGCCAGGCTCACGAGCTCGCCGGGCGCCCGCCGGGCCACCAGCTCGACGGGACCGGAAGGGGTGCGCCGAATGCGTCCAAGAAACATGTCCGTAAGCCCATCAAGGCCCTGTGACCTCCACAAGCACCGAAATTTGCGCTTAGACCCGCTTCTTGCTCTCTTTCTTGTGGCCGAGCGAGGTGCCCCCGTTTGATGGTCGGCATGACCCGCACTCTGGACGTCAGCCGCGACCTCTACACCACCGCCCAGCGCTACATCGCGGGCGGCGTCTCCAGCGACGCCCGCCGCACCGCGGGCGTGCCGCTCTACGTGGACAGGGCATCGGGAGCCAGGCTCTGGGACGTCGACGGCAACGTCTACACCGACTACGTGCTCGGCCAGGGCCCGGCGCTGCTCGGCCACTGCCCGCCCGCCGTGGTGGAGGCCGTCGCCGCGCAGGTGGCCCGCGGCATCGTCTACTCCGCCCAGCACGCGGCGGAGGCCCGCGTCGCCGAGCGGCTGTGCGCGATGGTGCCCTCGGCGGAGCGCGTCCGCTTCAACACCGTCGGCTCCGAGGCCGCGCACGCCGCCTGGCGCCTGGCGCGCGGCTTCACGGGACGGCCCAAGATCCTCAAGTTCGAGGGCCACTACCACGGCTGGCTCGACCCGGTCCTCTACAGCGTCCACCCGTCCCTGGACGACGCGGGACCGCAGGACCACCCGCGCCCCGTCCCCGGCACCGCGGGCCAGCCGCCCGCCGCCGACCTGGTGATCTGCCCCTGGAACGACCTGGACGCGCTCAGCCGTCTCATGGACGAGCACGCGGGACAGATCGCCGCCGTCGTCACGGAGCCGGTGCTCTGCAACACCGGCGCCATCGAGCCGGACCCCGGCTACCTGCAGGGGGTGCGCGCGCTGTGCGACCGCCACGGCAGCCTGCTGATCTTCGACGAGATCATCACCGGTTTCCGGCTCGCCCCCGGTGGCGCCCAGGAGTACCTCGGCGTCAGCCCCGACCTGTCGGTCTTCGGCAAGGCGATGGCGGGCGGCATGCAGGTGTCCGCGCTGGCGGGGCGGGCGGCCGTGATGGACGCCATCTCCTCGGGCAAGGTCGCGCACGCCGGGACGTTCAACTCCCAGCCCGTCGGCATCGCCGCCGCCGAGGCCACCCTGCGCATCCTGGACGAGCAGCGCGAGGAGGTCTACGGCACCCTCTACGAGCGGGGGCGGCAGCTCATGACCGGCCTGCGCGAGGCCGCGGCCAAGGTGGGCGTCCCGATGCTGGTGGACGGGCCGGGGCCGGTCTTCCAGACGTACTTCACCGACGCGCCCGCGGTACGCGACTACCGCGACTTCGCCGGGACCGACCGCGCCATGATGACCCGCCTACACGCCGCGCTGCTCGACCGCGGGGTCAACATGGTGCCGCGCGGGCTGTGGTTCCTGTCCACCGCCCACACCGAGGCCGACGTCGCCGCCACCGTCGACGTCTTCGAGGACGCGCTTCGGTCGCTTCCGCTCGGTTGAGATCACCAGCGCCACGCCGGCCAGGATGACCAGGCCGCCGACGACCACCTGGGTCGTGATCGGCTCGTCCAGCATGAGCGCGCCGAGCGCGACGGCCACCGCCGGGTTGACGTAGGCGTAGGTGGACACCAGCGAGATGGGGGCGTTGCCGAGCAGCCACGAGAACGCGGTGAACCCGATCAGGGACCCCACCAGCACCAGGTAGGCCAGCGCCACCCACGATCTGGTGGTGACGGCCGACACGTCGAGCCGCTCGCCGACCCCGGTCCCGAGCACCAGCAGCCCGGCGCCGCCCACGACCATCTCGACCGCGCTGGTGGCCAGCGCGTTGGCGGGCATCTGGATCCTGCTCGACAGGAACGAGCCCACGGCCCAGGACACCGAGCCGAGCAGGACCACCACGATCCCGACGCCGCTGCCGCCGTCGGCGCCGGTCAGCGACAGCGCCGCGACCCCGCCGAGCCCGACCAGCACGCCCGCGAGCGTGAGCGTCTTGGGACGGTCGCGTACGGCGAACCTGAACACGACCAGCCACAGCGGCACCGAGGCCACCAGGAGCGCCGCCAGGCCCGTGGAGATGTACTGCTCGGCCACCGCCAGCAGCCCGTTGCCGGTGGTCAGCAGCAGCACGCCCACGACGGCCGCGCCCAGGAACTGCCGGCGCGACATCCTGAAGGCCGACGGCCCCGACCGGATCAGCAGGAAGCCGGCGAGCAGGGCGGCGGCGGTGATGAACCGCAGGGCCCCGCTGAGCATCGGCGGGATCGACTCGATGGCGACGCCGATCCCGAGGTACGTCGAACCCCAGACCACGTAGACGACCGCCAGGGCGCCCCAGACGAGGACTGTGGGCCGGCTGTCAGTGGTGTCCGTACGCATGGCTCATGACTGTACCGGGCGACCCCGACAGAACTCTCGCAGGTATCAGACTTCGCGCTATGGCGGGATATTAGCGATCAGCGGCATTCACGCCACTGTCCTCCCACCTGCGGAAATGACACGATCCTTCGCAGTAACCCGCTACGAAGGGAACGATCCCCCGATGTCCGACAACTCCGCCGCGCTCGCCCACTTCGCCGCCCGCCTCGCCTTCGAGACCGACGTCTCGGACGTGGCCGCCGACCTGGCCGCCGGGGTCCCCGGCGTCGTGGTCATCGACTCGCGCAGCCGGGAAAGCTGGGACCAGGGCCACATCGAGGGTGCCGTGCACCTCCCGACCGCCGAGATCGCCGTGAGGGCGACCGGCCTGGTCCCGGGTGAGGCCATGGTCGTGACGTACTGCTGGGGCCCGGGGTGCAACGGCGCCACCAGGGCGGCCCTGGAGTTCGCGAAGCTGGGCTACCGGGTCAAGGAGATGATCGGCGGCTTCGAGTACTGGGCGAGGGAGGGCTTCCCCGTGGAGACCGCCTCGGGCGTCACCCGGCGCCCTGTGGACGCCCTCACGGCGCCGGTGTCCGGCGCCGCCTGCGCCTGCTGACGGCGCACGGCCCGCAACACCGGACGAATCAGCCCGAAACCGACCGCTTCCCTACCACGCATTCCGGCCTCCGACCTGCGGAAACGCGCCGAGCCACGTGGTGTTGGACGAAACCGCGACACCTCGGCCAGAAACACACAGCCAGAACGCGCGCGAGGGCGGAAGATCGACGCCTGAAAGAATTGGCGCCCCCGTCCGAATCCCGTCGATCGGGGGCACTGGAGAACATACCCGGATCTACACGGGTCAACCAATGAGTTCACAAGAGTCAATGCGTGAGTTCGCAAAGATGACATCGATTGTCAATGCCATCCTGTTCCCCAGGTCATACGAAAGCCCACAACAGTCACACACGACTCCGTAATGCACACAGAGGGGCGGTGACTCCCAGCCGGGCATCAGACCAGCCCCAGGAGCTTTTCCAGCCTCAAGAGACGCCTCAGGCCCGTACGGCGGGCAGCACGAAGTGCCCGCGGGCGCGGACCCCGCCCGTGACGCTCGGTGCCGAGAGGCGGCCCGGCACCGAAACGCTCAGTCCCGGACCCTCATCGGGGCCCGAGCTTCTCCACGATCAGCCGGTACAGCTGGCGCGGACGGCCAGGCTGCGGTGTGCGGTTCGGCGGTAGCGGCCACGCGAGTCCCTCGTCAACCAACGTGCGCAGCAACCGCCGAGCCGTACGCGGCGTCACTCCCAGCATCTTGCCCGCGCCCTCGGCGTCCACCACGGTGTCTCCGCCTTCGAGCTTGGCCGCGAGCCGGGCCAGTACTTCCACCCCCTTCGGTTTGAGTGCGTTGGACCCGGTCGGTGGCATCCGGGGGGCCGGGATGAGTGCCCGCCCCTCGCGATCCACCGCGAATCCCTGTGCCTGTTTGCCCGCCTGCGTGCGGGCCAGTGCCGCCCGGGCGTGCGACTCCGCGTCATGCGTCGTGCGACCCATGCCCACGCCGACCTCGACCGCCAGTCCCAGCTCGTCCCTGATCCTGGCCGCGAACGGCAACACCCTGAATCCGTCCGTCGCCGCCGCGACCGAGCCTCTGGTAGCGGTAACCAGATAGCTGTGATCGTCGATGGGCCAGACGGTGGCGTTGATCCGGTTCGCCTCCTGGACCAGGAGCCGATGCAGTGACAGCCGCAGCTCGTCGCGCCAGTAGCGGGGGGCCGCGCGGCGCACGGGTTCGCGCAGCGTCGGCACCTCCACCAGCACCACGGTGAGCTGTGACTCCTCCAGCCGGTGGTGTGCCCCCAGCAGCGCCGCGGTGTGCAGCGCCGTGCGGACCGCCGCCGAGGTCGGCCTGATCCTGATGACCGGTACGCCCGCGGCGTGCAGGCGTTCGGCCACCGCGGGAAGGCACGTCAGTGCCCCCGAGGTGGCCCCCTGCCTGGCCAGACGTTCGTGGTAGGCCGCGATCGTGCCGGTGGCTCCCGGCTCGTCGCGGCTGTGCACGTCCGTCGCGGGGATGCCGAGGTCGGTGTACGCCTCCTCGACATCGGCCCTGCTCACCACGTCGATGCTGACCCGCTGGGGGTCGATGCGAGTGTCGAGCGCGGCCTTGGCCAACGCCGCCACCAGTGCTGCTCCGCCGAGTTGGACGTACGTCGCCGGCATCGTCAGCACACCGGAACGCCTGGCCAGGTCATAAGGGACCGGGCTGGCGAACAAGCATGCGTCGACTCCGGGTCCGAGCCGCGTCACCTTGTCGGGCGCCTCCTGTTCGTCGCGGTATGCGGCCGCGACCAGGCGACACGGCAGCGGAGCCGCGGCATGACCCATCAGCATGACTCGCTCGACCAGGTCGTGGGGTCCGACCACGCCGATGGTGAGGTCCGGTGTCATAGCGCCCGGGCGTGACACTCGGGGAGTTTCTTCGGCCCTCTCGACCAATGTTCGTCCCATCCTGCCGTCCGTTGCAGTGCTCTCTTTTGGAACGATCGCTCGCGGGGGCCGTAATGTCACGCCCGACTTTTCCGGAAAGTCGTTCAGGTTGACCGCCCGACAAGATGTCCTAGCAGCTCAACGAGGTTTTTCTGGCGTTTTTTAGCGCTCTGAAATCTCTCGTGTAATGTCCGCACCGAGAGCGCGCATTCGGGCGGCGAGATGCGCGTGGCCGCGATCGATGAGGTATCCGGAGTCGATGTGGGTCTCCCCCTCGGCGGCGAGGCCGGCGAGCACCAGGGCGATGCCGGAGCGGAGATCGTGGGCCGTCACTTGGGTGCCGATCAGCGGCGTCCGGCCGCGCACGATGGCCCGGCTGCCCTCGACCTCGACGTTCGCGCCCATCTTGTTCAGCTCTCCGGCCAGGGCGAACCTGCCGTCGAAGATGCGCTCGTGGATGTAGCTGGTGCCGTCGGCGAGCGCGGCGACGGTCATCATCGGCGACTGCAGGTCGGTGGCGAAGCCGGGGTAGGTGTCGGTGATGATGTTGATCGGGCGCAGCGGGCCCTCGCACCGCACGTGCAGGACGGCCCCCTGCCGGGCGAACTCGACGCCCATCTGCTCCAGCTTGTAGCGGACGACGCCGAGGTCGAGGCCCGTGCCCACCAGGCTCAGCTCGCCCCCGGTGATCGCCGCGGCCATCGCGAACACGCCCGCGTCGAGCCGGTCGGGCATCACCGTGTGCTCGACGGCGTGCAGTTCCTCCACGCCCTCCACGGTGATGAACCCCGTGCCGCCGCCGCTGATCCGCGCGCCCATCTTGGTCAGCATGTCGATGACGTCGAGCACCTCGGGCTCCAGGGCCGCGTTCTCGATCACGGTCGTGCCCTTGGCCAGGGCGGCGGCCATGATGAGGTTCTCGGTGCCGGTGTGCGACGGGGTGTCGAGGTAGAGGGTCGCGCCGGTGAGGCCGGACGCCTTGACGTGGATGACGGTCTCGCCCTCGTCCACGAGCGCGCCCAGCCGTTTGTAGCCGAGGTAGTGGAAGTCGAGGTTGCGGCTGCCGAGGTTGCAGCCGCCGATCCCCTCGATGATGGCCTCGCCCAGCCGGTGGAGCAGGGCGGGGGTGAACAGCACGGAACCGCGGAAGCGCCTGGCGATCTCTGCCGGCAGAACGGCGCTGGTCAGCCTGGAGGCGTCGATGACCAGCGTGCGCTCCGACTCGTGCAGCTCGACGTACGCGCCGACCGCCTCGGCCAGCTCGACCGCGCGGCGGACGTCCTCGATGATCGGCACGTTGCGTAGAACGGTGCGGCCCTTGGCGGCGAGCAGAGCCGCACCGATCATGGGGAGCACGGCGTTCTTCGCACCCTGGATGAACGCGGTTCCACGCAGTGCGTTGCCACCGCGCACGCGGTAACGGACCATTCGTGCGGCTCCTTGAAATCAACGGTGAGGCTCGATCGGGCCAACAGTAGTCGGTAACACCAACTGGCCCAGCCGAATCATCCGCTAAAGGAAGCCCCCGTGATGCGCTCATATGCTTCTAGGTATCGCTGCCTCGTGCGCTCCACGATCTGGTCAGGAAGCGCAGGTGGGGGGTTTCCGGAGGATTTGTCCCATCCCGATTCGGGCGATAGCAGCCAATCGCGTACAAATTGCTTGTCGAAAGAGGACTGCGAGCGGCCCGGCTTCCACTCGTCGGCCGGCCAGAACCGCGACGAGTCGGGGGTCAGCACCTCGTCGCCCAGGGTCAGCGTCCCGTCGGCGTCCCAGCCGAGCTCGATCTTGGTGTCGGCCACGATGATGCCGCGCTCCCCGGCGATCTCCGCGCCGCGCGTGTAGACGGCCAGGGTGATCCGCCGCAGCTCCTCAGCGGTCTCCTTGCCGACCTCCTGGACGACCTGCTCGTACGAGATCGGCTCGTCGTGCTGCCCCATGGGCGCCTTGGTGGACGGCGTGAAGATCGGCTCGGGCAACCGGGAGCCGTCCTCCAGCCCGTCCGGCAGCCGGACCCCGGAGACCGTGCCGTCGGCGCGGTACTCGTTCAGCCCGCCGCCGGTGAGGTAGCCCCGCGCCACGCACTCGACCTGCACCATCGTCAGCGGCTTGCACAGCACGCTGCGGGCGTCGTCGCCCTTGCCCAGGACGTGGTTGGGCACGACGTCCTTGAGCTGGTCGAACCACCACAACGACATCTGCGTGAGAATGGCCCCCTTGTCGGGGATATCGGGCTCCAGCACGTAGTCGAAGGCCGACAGGCGGTCGGAGGCGACCATCAGCAGCTTGCCGTCGTCGGTCTGATAGAGGTCGCGTACCTTGCCGGAGTGCACGTGCTTCATCGGGCGATGTCCGTCCTGTGGTGGGAGCCGCGCAGCTCGATCCGGCCGACGAGGTCATAGGCCGCCCGGCGCGCGCTGTCCTGGTCGGGCCCGTGGCCGACCACGGCGAGCACCCGCCCGCCGGCGGAGACCACCTCGTCACCCTGCCGCGCGGTCCCGGCGTGCAGGACGTACGCGTCGCCGCTCTCCTGCGGCCCCCTGATCACGTCGCCCTTGACCGGCGCCTCGGGGTAGCCCTCGGAAGCGATCACCACGGTCACGGCCGAGCCGTCCTTGAACACCGGGTCGAGCCCCAGCTCGCCCGTCGCGCACGCCATCAGCAGCCCGCCCAGCGGCGTCTCCAGCCGGTCGAGCAGCACCTCCGTCTCCGGGTCGCCGAAGCGCGCGTTGAACTCCACGACCTTCGGCCCCTTGGAGGTCAGCGCCAGCCCCACGAAGAGCACGCCCTGGAAGGGCAGCCCGCGCCGGGTCAGCTCGCCGATCGTCGGGTGCACGATCTCCCGCATGACCTGCTCGGTCAGCCCGTCGGGCGCCCACGGCAGCGGCGTGTAGGCGCCCATGCCGCCGGTGTTGGGGCCCTCGTCGCCGTCGTAGGCCCGCTTGAAGTCCTGCGCGAGCTGCAGCGGCACCGCCGTGCTGCCGTCGCACAGCGCGAACAGCGACACCTCCGGCCCGTCGAGGAACTCCTCGATCACCACACGCTCGCACGCGCGCGCGTGCGCGAGGGCCTTGTCCCTGTCGTCGGTGACGACCACGCCCTTGCCGGCCGCGAGCCCGTCGTCCTTGACCACGTAAGGAGCCCCGAACTCGTCGAGCGCGGCGGCCGCCTCCTCCTCGGTGACGCACGTCCTGGCCCGCGCGGTCGGCACGTCGGCCGCCTTCATGACCTCCTTGGCGAAGGTCTTGGAGCCCTCGATCATGGCGGCGTCCTTCGACGGCCCGAAGCACGCGATGCCCGCGTCGCGCACGGCGTCGGACACCCCCGCGACGAGCGGCGCCTCGGGCCCCACGACCACGAGATCGACCCGCAGCCGCACGGCCAGCTCGGCCACCTGCCCGGGGTCGAGCGGATCGACGGGATGAAGGGCCGCCACCTGCTCGATGCCCGGGTTGCCCGGGGCGCAGTGGAGCTCGCTGACCTGGGGATCGAGGCTGAGGGAACGGCACAGGGCGTGCTCACGCCCTCCGGAACCAATGACTAGAACGCGCACGAGGTCCATTGTCGCAGGCCCGCAGCCTGGCACAGGCTAGGGCCTCGGCCACACCAATCGCCGGAATAGGGCCATAACTTTGTGGAGTTCTACCTGAGTCGAGACGGTCCTGGCGAGTATCGTCAAAGAAGTTCACCCGGCTGTGGTAAGTTAGGGCGGCTTCGCGGCGTCCCAATGTGATTGGAGGTGGTCCGGGATGAATCCTGGTGATCCCAGCAGTACGTGCTCGCTCACGTACACCTCGTATACCCCCGACCACTCCAATCCGGCAGCCTGATCGTGCCTCCACGCATTCTGTGAGGTGAAGTTTCATCGCGCGTGGAGCGTGCCAGGTCGGGCGGAAAGGGACTGCCATGCGCTCGTCCACGCTTTTCCGTCGCATCAACCGTCACCCTCTTCAGACGCGCACCGCGCTCCAGCTCGCAGAGCCGGTGCGTGACATGTGCGTGCCCCCCGTCGACTCCATCGTCGAGTACGGCGCCTACATCCAGGGCAAGAAGGTCGCCACCACCGGCATCGTCGAGGCGCTCAACCTCGTCCGCGAGCGCAACAAGGAGTCCGACGGCGCCAACGCGTTCGTCTGGGTGGGGCTCCATGAGCCCGACGCCCCCGAGGTCGAGTGGCTGTCCGAGGTGTTCGACCTCCACCCGCTCGCCGTCGAGGACGCCGTCAAGGCCCATCAGCGCCCCAAGGTCGAGCGGTACGGCGAGTCGCTGTTCATGGTGCTCAAGACCATCGCCTACCTCGACCACGACGAGCTGACCGCCACCAGCGAGATCATCGCCACCGGCGAGATCATGGTGTTCATCGGCCCGGACTTCGTGGTGACGGTGCGACACGGCGATCACTGCCCGCTCAGCGCGGTCCGCGAGCGCCTCGAGGACAAGCCCAAGCTGATGAACCGCGGCCCCGCCGGCGTCCTGCACGCCATCTCCGACCACGTCGTCGACCAGTACCTCCAGGTCGCCGACCTCATGCAGCTGGAGCTGGAAGAGGTCGAGGCGACGGTGTTCGCCGACGTCAGCTCCCGCGACATCAACCGGATCTACCAGCTCAAGCGGGAGATGCTGGAGATGAAGCGGGCCATAATGCCGTTGCAGTCCCCCATGGCCGCGCTGCCGCAGCGTCGCGTCATCCCCTCGGAGATGCGCGAATACTTCCGCGACGTCGGCGACCACCTCTCCCGGGTCTGCGAGCAGGTGGAGTCCTCCAACGAGCTGTGCAGCTCGATCCTCCAGGCCGCCCTCGCCCGCTCGAACGCCCTGGCCAACGAGGACATGCGCAAGATCTCGTCCTGGGTGGCCATCCTGGCCGTGCCCACCATGATCGCCGGGATCTACGGCATGAACTTCGACTTCATGCCAGAGCTCCACTCGGCCTGGGGCTACCCCGCGGTGCTGGCCGTCATGGTCACCGCCTGCGTGTTCCTGCATCGGGGCTTCCGCAGGAACGGCTGGCTCTAGACCCCCACCGGCTTCAGCGGGCCCACGGGCTCGGGCAGCTCCATCCCCCGCTCCCGCCAGAGCTCCCGCATCCGATCGGGGTAGTCGGTGACGATCCCGGCCACCCCCAGGTCCAGCATCCGCGCCGCCAGGCCGGCCTCGTTGACGGTCCAGACCGCCACGTCGAGGCCGGCGGCCCGGGCCTGGGCCATCAGCGCCTCGTCCACCATGGCGTGCTCGGGCGAGAGCGTGGTCGCCCCGGCGTCGCGGGCGGCGGCGGGGATGTCGTCGCCCAGGTCGTCGTGCCAGTGGAGGGTGTCCAGCTCGATCAGCGCGAACCGCCGCGCGCCCGGGGCGAGCCTGGCCGCATGGGTGATGATCCGCCAGTCGAAGCTGAGCACGGCCACGTTGTCCAGCCTGCCGTGCCGGTCGAGCTCCTCGACGACCAGCTCGGTGAACAGCTCGGGGTCGGCCGTCAGGTGGGGCCTGGTGGGGTCGGACTTCAGCTCGACGTGCAGCCGTACGCCCTCCGCCTCGTAGGCGTTCACCAGCCCCAGCACCGCGCCGAGCGTCGGCATCCTGGTCTCGGGCATGGCGACCTGCGTCAGCGCGAACGGGTCGTCGGGGTGGCGCGGCAGCCGCACGCCCACGTCGAGCATGCGCAGCTGCGCCAGCGTGAGGGCGTTGATCGGCTTGCCGACGTAGGGGTAGAGCGGATCGTCGGCCCTGAGCGGCCGCCGGTCGGCACTGGTCACGGCGGAGACCGTGAGGTCGTGCGTGAGCACGAGCCGCCGATCGGCGGTGAGGGCGACGTCGAGCTCGAGCGCGTGGACGCCGAGCTCCATCGTGCGGCTCATCCCCGGCAGGGTGTTCTCCGGCCAGAGGCCACGAGCTCCCCTGTGACCATGTATCTCAACGCGCACACCGGGGACCCTACCTGGCGCGGGTCACGACTCGGCGGTGCCACGCCGTGTCCTTTTTATCCTGCTACGCCCCGGTCAGCGGTGGAGGGCAGACCATAAGCTGGACATCATGACGGAGGTTCTCAAAACTGCCCATACCGCAACAGTTCGGGCCTGGGTGGACGGCTGGGTGATCTCCCGCAACGCCCCCCGACCCGTACCGGTGCCCTGGGGCCTGCGGGTGGACGTGGGCCTGCCCGGCCACGTGTCCCGCCACATCGTCGCCGCCC
The DNA here is from genome assembly GCF_040680035.1 of Nonomuraea sp. NPDC052116. NCBI lineage: Bacteria > Bacillati > Actinomycetota > Actinomycetes > Streptosporangiales > Streptosporangiaceae > Nonomuraea > Nonomuraea sp. NPDC052116. Next base: position 212,714 of record NZ_JBFAWA010000020.1, read on the forward strand.
CGACGCCGGAGACCCTCCACCGCCTGACCGCCACCCCCATGACGCCCGGGACCTGGCTGAAGCTGTGCGCCTCCGCCCCGGACGTCGGTCCCCTCCTGCCGGAGCGGTGGGCGGTCCAGGAACCGGAGTTCATGATGACGGCGCCCCTGACCCGCGGGACCTACCAGGCTCCCCCCGGCTACACGCTGGCCGTCACGACCCGCGCCGGGGTCACGGCGGCCCGCCTGCTGACGGCCGGGGGCGAGGTCGCCGCCAGGGGCCAGTTCGCCCTGGCGGGCCGCACGGCCGTGGTGGACCAGGTGGAGACGGCGGGCAACCACCGCCGTCGCGGGCTCGGCAGCGTGATCATGCGTACGCTGGCGAGCACGGCGGCGTCGCGGGGTGCTCATACGGGCGTCCTGGTGGCCACGGCGGAAGGCCAGGCCCTCTACGAAACCCTCGGCTGGACCCTGCACACCCCCATGACCGCGGCCGTGCTGAGGAGCCCTACTCCTTGAGGCTGCGCAGCATCGGCGGGTGAAGGAGCTCGGCGGGACCGCGGCGGTAGAGCTTGGCCGGGCGGCCCCCGTCTCTGGTCGTCGTGGCCCCCGTCTCCACCAGGAAGCCCTCGGCCTTGGTAACCTTCCGGTGGAAGTTGCGCGGGTCCAGCAGGCGGCCCCAGACGATCTCGTACACGCGGCGCAGGTCCGCCACCGTGAACTCCGGCGGGCAGAAGGCCGCCCCCAGCGGCGTGTACTCCAGCTTGGCCCGCGCCCGCTCGATCCCGTCCTGCATGATGCGGCGGTGGTCGAAGGCCATGACCGTGAGCGAGTCGACCGGCTGCCAGCTCATGTGGGCCTTCTCCGAGGCCGGCAGGTCGGGGGCCAGGCCCAGGTAGGCGACGCTCAGGACCCGCTGGCGCGGGTCGCGGTCGGGGTAGCCGTACGTCTGGAGCTGCTCCAGGTGGACCGGCGCGCCCGGGAGGCCGGCCCGTTCGGCGAGGATGCGGTGGGCGGCGGCCGGCAGGTCCTCGTCGAGCTGGATGAAGCCGCCGGACAGCGACCAGCGCCGGAGGAACGGGGGATTGTCCCGGCGCCACACCAGGGCGCTCAGGGCGTGGTTTCGCACGGTGAGCACGACCAGGTCGACGCTGACCGGGATGCTCGGGACCATGCAGGCACGCTACACGTTGTCAGTAGTCGGCAGGTAACCGTGCCTACGTGACAATCCGAACGTGCAAGGGCTCCGTGGTGACCTGGCCCGACGGACCCTTGACGGTGACCTGCACCCAGTCGCCGGCCGGCACCTGCGTCCAGTCGAACGGCACCCACGCCGTGACCATGCCCTCGGCCAGCCCTTCCTGCCGGGTCTCGTCCAGCCAGCCGACGGCCGGCACGGACAGGTCCTTCGTCCCGCCGGACCACGTGATCGTGACGGTGCTGTCCTTGAAGTTGTAGCCGCGTACCTCGACCCCGTCCTGGACGTCGCGGGCCTTCCTGATCGCGTCCACCGCGATCGGCCGCCGCCAGTCGGTGGTGATCTCCTTCTCGAGCGACGGCGTGCCGCACGTCATGAAGTCGCTCCACATGTAGGAGACGACCTTCTGTACGTAACGCCCGGCCATGGTCACGGCCTGGTCCAGGCGCTTCTTGTCCGTCTTGCCGCGAGTGCCCTGCGGGGCGCACGGCTCCTTGCCGGAGGGCTCGAACGCCTCGACGTTCGCCCACAGGTCCACCTGGAAGCCGGCCGCGACCATCTCCGCGCGGGCCGCCGCCATCTCCCGGTAGTAGTCCCGCGTGGAGCCGTGGTAGGCCGTCCCGTACGTCGACTCCCCCACCACCGGGCGCAGCCGCTCGTCCACCTCGTCGTCGCGCTGGTCCGGCCAGAACAGCCCCACCTTGCCGGTCCCCCGGCTGTCCTGCGGCGCGATGATGCCGACCCCGGTCTTCGCCAGCGCCTTGAACGCCTCGGCCACCTGCTTGGGCGACTGCCCGAAGGGCACCCTCCTGCGCGCGTCCATGTAGGGGCTGATCAGGATGGGCTTGCCGAGCTCCTGCTCCACGATCGTGTGCTGGTCGGCGTAGACCTCCAGCGTCGGGTTCGTGGCCAGGGTGTCCGCCATCTGGACCTCGAACGGCTGGTAGACGCCACCGAGCGAATCACGGTTGGCGAACCGCACGCCGTAGTCCTGCAGGATGCGCCGCGTCAGCGTGGTCAGCGTGCCGAGATGCTTCTTGTACGCCCTGGTGGGCGTCTTGGGGTCGCGCGGCGCCAGCGGCAGCGCCGGGAAGATCCGCATGCCGAACTGGTCGCCCAGGTCGAGGAGCTTGGCCAGGCTGTCCTCCTCCGACCCCGCCACCAGGATCATGTCGTACGAGGTGGCCTTGCCGGAGAAGTCGCACGTGGCGTCGTCCGAGCCGTCCGGCTGGGTGAGGAGCCGGTAGTAGATCCGCTTGCCCGCCTTGACGGGGTGCTCCATCTGCGGGCAGCGGAACAGGTTGGCGCCGAACGACTCGTCCGTGCGGTAGACGTACGTGCGGCCGATCCGGTTGCCGGGGTTGGCCTCGCGCAGGTCCCGCTCGGCCGCGTCGTGACAGGTGAGCCCGTCCTCCTCGCACGCCTTGTAGAGCGAGTCGAGCTCCCCGTCCCTCGTCAGGATCTCGCCCGAGTCGGAGACGGTGCGGAACTGCAGGCCGTACCCGATCCGGATGATCGTGTCGCCGCCCACGCTGTGGATCTCCTCCAGCTGGCTGCGCCAGGTGCAGGGATTCGACTTGGGGGTGATCCAGTAGCCGGTGACGGCGTACGGGGCCCGCTCTCTGGTCTCGAACGTTCCACAGTTGTCGGTGAACTCGGGCACCTTCGGCGTGGGGTCGGACGGCGACGGCTTGGGAGTCGAGGACGAGGCCGTGGGCGCCGGCTCGTCGGACGGCGGCATGACGATGACCACGGCGGCGATCACTGCCAGGATCGCTGCGCCCACGACGAGTAAGAGCCAGCGCACGGTCAGGAACCTACCCCCGCTTGACCCCGGCCCAGGACTCAAGCTGGGTCACGAAGCGCTTGGCCGAGTTGGGCCAGTGGTGGTTGGCCCGGGCCGCCGCGTAGCCGCGCGCACCCTGCGCCCGCCGCTCCCGTACGTCGTCCCGCAGCGTCAGGACGGCCTGCGCCACCGCCTTGGGGTCCTCCCAGGGCACCACGACGCCGCTGTCATAGCGCTCCACCAGCTCGACGGCGCGCGGCGACGGGGTCGTGATGACGGGGATGCCGTGCGCCATGTACTCCACGATCTTCGTGGGCATCGAGTGGCGGTAGTTCGGCTCGTCGTGCAGCAGCGACAGCCCGGCCAGCGCCCCGTCGAGCCGCTTGAGCGCCTCGTCGTTGGGCATGAAGTCGCGCCACTCCAGCAGACCGTCGGTGACGGCCTGGTTGAGCATCGGACGGCTCTGCGGGTCGGCGTACCCGATCAGCTCCACGGCCACCCGGTACGGCTGCAGCAGCTTCGCCACCTCGACGGCCTCGAACACGCCCCTGGCCCTGGACAGCCAGCCGAGGTAGACCACCCGGTCGTCGCCGGGAGGCGTCACGGAGTCGGGCACCCAGGTCTCGTTCGGGACGATCAGGTGGGCGTGCTTGAACCTGCCCGCGTACGCCGTCTCGGCCAGCAGCAGGTGCATGTGGCGCTCCGCGGTGCCTTCCAGCATGCGGGCGAAGAACCGCACGGGAGGCCGCAGCGGCGCCGGCAGCCACGGCTTGAGCGAGAGCGTGGCGGGGGTGTCCTCGTGCACGTCCCACACCACGGGCGGCCGGTTGCGCACACCCCAGATGGCGAACAGCAGCTCGGGGTCGTGGATGAGGACGAGATCCACCTTGTCGCGCATGCGTTTGAACAGCCGCCGGGCGGCCCACACGGCCGACATCCGCTTGCGTTGGGCGGCACGGGGGAGGTCGACGCCGGTCACCCAGGGTCGCGGGACGACCCCGTGGGCGGTGAACGAGGCGGCGTACGTGACCTCATGACCGGCATCCACAAGGGCACGAATCTGCCTGTGCAGAATTCGAGCATCCTCGGGGTTATGCACCACCGTCATGACGAGCACGTGCACTGCGCGCAGCCCTCCGTCGCTACAGCCGCTCGACGCGTTCACCCTCGGTGAGCACACCGCGGGTGTCGAGCACGAGCCGGGCGTTCTCCTCGACCATGTCGAGGTCGAAAGCGGCGTGCTGCTGCAGCAGCAGCGTCACGTCCGCGTCGATCACGGCCTTGGCCAGATCCTCCTCACGCGGCACCGGGGTGCCGTCAACCGCCCACTCCTTGACATAGGGGTCCGCGAACGAGAGCTCGGCGCCCAGCTCCAGCAGCGCACGCGCCACCGGGAGGGCTGGAGTTTCGCGTTCGTCGGCGATGTCCGGTTTGTAGGTGACGCCGAGCATAACGACCCGGGCGCCGTTCACGGCCTTCTTATGCCGGTTCAGCAGTCGCTGGACGCGGGCCACCACGTACGACGGCATCCGCTCGTTGATCTCCTGCGCCAGCTCAACGAACCTGAACGGGTAACCGAGCTTGCGCACGGTGTACGACAGGTACGACGGGTCGACGGGGATGCAGTGCCCACCGACGCCCGGACCGGGCAGGAACTTCTGGAAGCCGAACGGCTTGGTCGCCGCGGCCTCGATCGACTCCCACAGGTTGATGCCGAGCTCGTCGCAGAAGATCGCCATCTCGTTGACGAGGGCGATGTTGACGTGCCGGTAGGTGTTCTCCAGCAGCTTGGCCATCTCGGCCTCGCGGGTGCCGCTGACCGGCACCACCTGCTCGATGAACTGCCCGTAGAACACCGTGGCGCGGTCGCGGCAGGTCGGCGTGTAGCCGCCCACGACCTTGGGGGTGTTTCGCAGGCCGAACTTGGGGTTGCCGGGGTCGATGCGCTCGGGCGAGAAGGCGAGGTGGAAATCCTTGCCCGCGACGAGCCCCGAGCTCTCCAGCAGCGGCCTGGCCACCTCGTCGGTGGTGCCCGGCCAGGTGGTGGACTCGAGCACGACGAGCGTGCCCTTGCTCAGGTTGCGGCCGACGGCCTTGGTGGCGCCCTCCACGGCGGACAGGTCCGGTCGGTGGTCCTCGTCCAGCGGGGTGGGCACGCAGATCACGATCGTGTTGCTTCTGGCCAGCACGGTCTCGTCGAGCGTGGCGCTGAACCCGTTGGCCAGCATGTGCTCGAGATCGGCGTCGGCCAGGTCATCGATGTACGACTGCCCGGCGTTGAGCGCGTCGACCTTGGCGGGGTCGACGTCGAGGCCGACGACCCGCAGGCCGGCGGCGACCGCCTCCTTGGCCAGCGGCATGCCGACATAGCCCAGGCCGATGACAGCCAAGTCGATTTCTGTCACAGCAGCGCCTTAGAGAGCCGGAAACAACACTTCATGGTCGCAAAGGTTATCTCAAGTCCACCTAGCTCACGCCTAATGCGACCGAACACGTCAGAAGTGACAGCCAACGCGAAGGTCAACATTAGGCAAGCGACCGGTATAGGGCTTGATAAGTCTCGGCAACGCGGCTCCAAGTCCGCTTCGCCGCCACTTCCGCCCGTCCCGCCTCACCCATCTCAGCGCGCCGGGCCGGGTCCTCCCGGAGCCCCGCGATGGCCTTGGCGAGCGCGGCCGGGTCGCCCGGAGGGACGAGCATCCCGGCGCCGTCCGAGCCCACGAGCTCGGACAGAGCGGGCAGATCGCTGAGTACGACGGGCTTTCCGAGCGCCATCGCCTCGACGGGTTTCAATGGCGTAACAAGTCGGCATACCCGCAGGTCCTCTCGCGGGCAGGCGAAGATGTCGATGGCGTCCTGCGCCTGCAACGCCTCGTCGGGGCCGACCCGGCCCGGCAGGATGGCGTCGCCGAGGCCCAACTCGTCGACCAGCGCCAGAAGGTTCTCGCGCTCGGTGCCGTCGCCCACGATGAGGACCTTTACGGGGGTGCCGTCGTCACGCAGCAGCGCGGCGGCCCGCAGCAGGGTGGCGAAGCCCTCGTAGGCCACGATGCTGGACACCGAGCCGACGACGATCTCGCCGGGGGCGATGCCGTAGGCGTTCCTGAACGAGGCGCCGTCGTAGTGGGCGGTCAGCAGCGAGTCGTCCACGGCGTTGGGCGCCAGGTGGATCTTCTCCCGCGGCACGCCACGCTCGACGATCTCCGTGGCCATGGTCTCGGCCAGCGTGACCACGGCGTCGGCCTCCCGCATGAGGAACGCCTCGCGCTCGCGCTGGAGCACCTGCCGCTCGCTGCCCACCCGGATCGGGTCGCGCGAGGCCCAGGTCTCCTCCAGGAAGCCGCGTACCTCGTAGACGAACGGCGTGCCCGTCCTGTCGCGCACCGCGTGGGCCATGGAGCCGTTGCGGTGGTCGGTGGCGGCGTGCAGGACCTGCGGCTTGAGCTCGGTGACGAGCTTGGTGACCGCGTCGGCGCCCCTGATGATGCGCCCGCGTGTCTCGAACGGCATCTCGCCGTGGCCGTCGGGCAGCAGCCGGTAGTAGGGGATGCCGTCGATCTCCTCGAACGGCGCCGCGTCCGCGTGCCCCTGCAGCATCGGCCAGCCCCAGCTGGTGACCACGTGCGGGTCGAGCCCGGCGGCTTTCTGCGAGGTGACAATACGGTGCGTGCGCACCGTGTACCCGGCCTGCGTGTACGGCAGCGCGTTCGTGACCATGTGCAGCACCCGGCCCGCGACGCGGTCGGTGATGGCCACCTTCGGCCCGGGCGGGATCGGGTCAGGGCTGATCGCGGCCAGCTCGCCCCGGTAGTAGGCGGCCCTGCGCTTGACGAACGGGTACTTGGTGTGGGCTTCGAGCGCCTCGGCGGCCTCGGTCACCCTGCCGGCGTCCCACAGCTCTTTGGCCTCGTTCCACGGCCCCTTGACCACGCGCATGCCGAACTTGCGCACGATGCGCCGGGCGCGGCGGGCGACGGGCCAGGCGACGCTGCCCACGACGGGACGCAGCCGGGGCGGAAGCGCGTCGGCGGCGGCCTGGGCCACCCGGACGGGGTCGGATTTGACCTTCGTCACGACGACGCGGGAAACGATGATCGGGTGCTGAACGAAACCTTTGAGAAGTCCACCGACGCCGGCTCGGGCGGACTTCGCGGAAACCTTGGAGGAGTCTTGACGACTGGCGTCGGATGCCACGCGGTGACCGTACCATAGGCAACGTTTTTCCCCTTCCGCTATGAAAGGCGAGGTCAATGAGGGAGAACCCCCTGGTCCTGCACGTATTGGGCGCCCGTCCCAATTTCGTGAAAGCGGCCCCGGTGGTGCGGGCACTCGGTGAACTCGGCGTGCGGCAGGGCATCATCCACACTGGTCAGCACTATGACGCGCTGATGTCGGACGTCTTCTTCGCCGACCTCGGCCTCCCCGAGCCCGTCGCGAACCTGGGGGTCGGCTCGGGCAGCCACGCCAAGCAGACCGCGGCGCTCCTCGTCGGCCTGGAGGAGGTCGTCCAGGAGCAGGACCCCGACCTGGTCGTCGTCTACGGCGACGTGAACTCGACGCTGGCCGCGATCCTCGTCTGTTCCAAGCTGGGCGTCAGGACCGCGCACGTGGAGGCGGGGCTGCGCTCGTTCGACCGGGGCATGCCGGAGGAGGTCAACCGGGTCGTCACCGACGCGCTGGCCGACCTGCTCTTCGCCACCTCCCCCGAGGCCCTGGCCTACCTGGCGAACGAGGGCGTGCCCGCGTCCAAGGTGCACCTGGTGGGCAACCCCATGATCGACAGCCTGTACTCGGCAATGCCGTCGCTGGACCCGGCGCCCGTCGTGGAGCGGCTGGCCATACCGGCTCGTTATGCCGTGGCGACCCTGCACCGGCCCGCGAACGTGGACACCCCCGAGGCCGCCAAGGAGCTGGTGGACGCGGTGCTGCAGGTCTCGCGGCAGATCCCGATCGTGGTGCCGATCCACCCGCGCGGCAAGGCGCGGCTGGCCGAGGCGGGCCTGGTCGACGGGGAGTCGGTCAAGGTCGTCGATCCGCTCGGCTATGTGGACTTTCTCTCACTCGTACGCGGCGCCGCGCTGGTGGTCACGGACTCCGGCGGCGTCCAGGAGGAGACGACCGTGCTGGGCGTCCCCTGCCTGACCGTGCGGCCCAACACCGAGCGGCCGATCACGATCACGCACGGCACGAACCGCCTGGTCACGCCGACCGTCCTGCCGGCCGCCGCGGAGAAGGCGCTGGCCGACGGCGCCGCCACGCCGGCGGGCGAGCTGCCGGTGCTCTGGGACGGCAAGGCCGGGATGCGGATCGCGCGGGTGATCTCCGCCTGGCTGAAGGGCGACAACCTCGCCCCCGCCTCTCAGGCCAAACGCCCTGAATAGCGGCTGTATCCCCCGTAACATGACGTACCTCCGCTAAGCGATAGGCGTATCACCATGGCCGAAACCCCTGAAGAGCCCACGTACCAGCGGCTCGGGCCCGTCAACTGGCTGCCCGAGGAGCGCAAGCTAGTCGAGCGATTCGAGGCCGAGGTCAGGGAGCTGCGGCGGCGTCTGGAGATCGCCGAGGCCAAGGCCGCGTACGCGAGCTGGAAGCTCGAGGCCACGCAGGCGAAGCGGACGTACAAGCTGGGCGAGGCCCTGGGCTCGAAGAGCCCGGGGAAGATCGTCGAGGCGGTCCGGTCGAAGGAGAAGGCGCCGAAGCCGCCCGTACCGGTCTCCGAGGCGACCGAGCTGGCCAACCACCGGCCGCCGCTCGTCGAGGTGCCGGCCGTGAAGTGGCCGAAGGGGCCGGTCAACCGGCCGGACCTGAAGGTCGCGGTGATCCTGGACGACTTCTCCCGGATGGCCTTCAAGTACGAGTGGGACCAGATCGAGTTCGGGCTCAAGGACTGGCCGGAGATCTTCGCCGAGAAGCGTCCCGACCTGCTGTTCTGCGAGTCGGCCTGGCACGGGAACCAGGGTCGCTGGCGCTACCAGATGACCGGCACCAACGCGCCCAAGGAGCCGCTGCGCGAGCTGGTGGCCTGGTGCAGGCGGGAGGGCATCCCGACGGTCTTCTGGAACAAGGAGGACCCGCCGAACTTCGACTTCTTCATCGACACGGCCAAGCTGTTCGACTACGTGTTCACCTGCGACGGTGACATGGTGCCGAAATATCGGGAAATTTTGGGACACGATCGGGTTGATGTGCTGCAGTTCGCGGCCCAGCCCCGCGTCCACAACCCGATCCAGCAGCGGCAGGGACGCCTGCACGACGTGGTCTTCGCCGGGATGTACTTCCGCGACAAGCACCCCGAGCGCCGCGAGCAGATGGAGACCGTCATCGACCCGGTCAGGGAGCTGGGTCTGCACATCTTCGCGCGCAACGGCGAGGTGGACGAGAAGTACGCCTGGCCGGAGAAATACCGGCCGCACATCGTGGGCGAGCTCCCCTACGACCAGATGCTGGCCGCGTACCGGATGTACAAGGTCTTCCTCAACGTCAACTCGGTGCTGGACTCGCCGACCATGTGCGCCCGCCGGGTCTTCGAGCTGTCCGCCTGCGCCACGCCTGTCGTGTCGGGGTGGTCACGGGCCGTCGAGGAGACCTTCGGCGACCTCGTCCCCATCGCGCGCGAGCCGGTCGAGTCGTACAACCAGGTCCTGCACCTGATCAACAGCCCCGAGCTGCGGGCCAGGATGGGGCACCTGGCGATGCGCGAGGTCTTCGACAAGCACCTGTTCTCGCACCGCGTGGACCAGATCCTGCAGGACCTCGGGCACCAGGTGCAGCCCAGGTCGCGCTCGATCTCGGTCGTGCTGCCCACCAACCGCGCCTCCCAGATCGAACACGCCATCTCCTCCGTGGCCCGCCAGATCCACCGGCCGCTCCAGCTCGTCATGGTGCTGCACGGGCTGGACATCGACCCGGTCGTGGTCGCCGACAAGGCCCGCATGGCGGGCATCACGGACGTCGTCGTCCTGCCCGCCGACGCGTCCCTGTCGCTCGGCGCGTGCATGAACCTGGGCATCTCGGCCGCCGAGGGCGACCTGATCGCCAAGATGGACGACGACAACCTGTACGGGGAGCACTACCTGTCGGACCTGGTGCGCGCGTTCGACTACTCCGACGCCGAGCTGGTCGGCAAGGGGGCGCACTACGCGTACTTCGAGGGCAGCAACACGACCATGCTCCGCCTGCCGGGGCTGGAGCACCGCTACTCCTTCCTGGTCCAGGGCGGTACGTTCCTCGGCAAGGCGGACATGTTCCGCTCGTACGGCTTCGCGGACATCACCCGTGGTGAGGACACCCACCTGGTGCGGCGGCTGAAGGAGGACTCCGTCAAGATCTACTCGGCGGACCGCTTCAACTTCGTCTACTGGCGCAGCGCGGACGCGTCGATGCACACCTGGCAGGCGGACCACATCAAGCTGACCCGCAACGCCCAGTTCTCCTTCGTCGGCCGCCCGGACGACCACGTCCTCATCTGAGGTCACGCCCCGGCGCCGCCGACGGCCCTTTCCGGCGCGCGTCGGCGGGCGTCCCTCTGAGGAGAGCAGCGGGGGGCGCCGCTCTCCGTTCCGGAGGACCTCAGCCGAGGTGCGGCGGGTCAGTGGGTGATCTGGGCCAGGTTCTGGTCGGCGAGGCGGGCGAGCTCGTAGAGCCCCTGCGGCTTCACCCGCTGCCCCACCACCAGCATGCTCATGATCAGCGTCCCCCGCCGGATCATGACCGACCCGATCTGCGCGTTCTTCTGGCCCCCCGCCGCCGTCGTGAGGTAGGCCCGCGACTCGTCGCCCTTGGCCGGCATCGCGAGCATGCGCGTCTTGTAGGTCACCTGCGTACCGCTCACGTCCGCGGTGTAGGAGTTGCACTCCTTGGGCAGCGGTGCCGGGAAGGCCTTCCCGGGCAGCGCCACCACGGCCTGCGTGATCGAGCCGCGGTCGGCGGCGAAGGCGATCACCGCCGCCGGCGCCTTGGCGACGTCGGGACTGTCGGCGTCGAGCTGGGCCGCGCCCGCGCATTCCGGCCGCTGCAGCTTGGCCGCGCGGACGGCCGCGAGGCCCTGCTGGGTGGACTTGAGCGAGCCGAACTCGCCCAGCTCGGGTCCGTACGCGACGTGCATGCCCTTGGGCACCGGCAGCAGGGCGGCGCGCAGCCGGGCCGTCTCGGCGGACGCCTGCGGCGCGGACGACGCGGCGGACGCCGGCGCCGCCGACGGGGCCTTGTCGGCGGAACATCCGGCAATAGCCAGCAAACTCAGGAATATCCCGGAAATGGGCTTCAGCATTCGTCCTCCAATTCGCTCCAGCGGCATTGTCAAAACGCTAGAGGAATGGACGACCGGACAGCCGAGTAACGTCGCTATTCGCGGGATTCAGTGGTTTTACGAACGATTTCCGGTTCGTTGCCGTTTGGCGATCCGCCGTTCAGCAGGGCTCTGGCCAGGCCCAATCCGGCACCCCCGAGCGTGAGCGCCTTGGCGAGCATTTCCTCGACGCCCTGCGCGCCGTTCAGGACCACCATGTGTTCGACGTTTCCGAACGCCTTCGAGCCGGCCTCGACGATTTCCGGCCAGCGTTCGGCGAGTTGCTGCGCGACGACCGCCTCCTGGTTGCTCGCCAGCGCCTCCGCGCGGGCCTTGATGGCCTCCGCCTGCGCCAGGCCCTTGGCCCGCGCGGCCTCGGCCTCCGCGATGCCGCGCAGCCTGGTCGCCTCCGACTCCGCCTCGCCGCGCAGCCTGATGCCCTCGGCCTCGGCCTGCGCCTCGGAGACCGCCGCGCGCCGCGCCGCCTCCGCGAGCGTGACCTGCTCGTACGCCCTGGCGTCCGCGGGCCTGCGCACCTCGCCCTCCAGCCGCTTCTCGGCGAGCAGGGCCTCGCGTTCGGCGGCGGTCGTCTGCTGGACCACGACCTCCTGGCGGGCGGTGGCCTCGGCCAGCGGGCCCGCCTGCTTGGCCGCGGCCGACGCCCGGTCGATCTCGGCCTGGTAGCCGGCCTGCTGGATGCGAGCCTCGCGGACCGCGGCGGCCTTCTTGATGGCGGCCTCCTGCTCGGCGGCGTTGGCCTCCTGGTCGCGGTGGGCCTCGGCGATCCTGGCCAGCGAGGCCACGGCGGCCGCGTGCGGGCGGCCGAGGTTGGAGATGTAGCCGGTGGCGTCGTCGATCTCCTGGATCTGCAGGGAGTCCACGTTCAGGCCGAGCTTGCTCATCTCGTCGGCCGACGACGTGCGGATCTCGTTGGTGAGCGCGTCCCGGTTGACGATCAGGTCCTCGACCGTGAGGTTGCCGATGATCGAGCGCAGGTGGCCCGAGAAGAGCTGGTGCGTCTTCTCGTCCACGGTCTTCTGCTGGTCGAGGAAGCGGCGGGCGGCGTTGGCGATGGAGACGAAGTCGTCGCCCACCTTGTAGATCACCACGCCGCGCACGTGCACCGGGATGCCCTGCTTGGTGACGCACTTGACCTCGAGCTGGGAGACGCGGCTGTCGAGCGACATGCGGCGCGCGGTCTGGAACCCCGGGACGACCAGCGCGCCCTTACCCGTGACGATCTTGAAGCCGAGCGTCTCCCGGCCGCGGGCGCCCAGGCCCGAGATGAGGATCGCCTCGTTCGGCTCCGCGACCCGCCAGACCAGCTTGAACGCCACGACGCAGATGAACGCGATGAGGGCGATGATGCCTGCGAGCATTAAGTCCATGACCTGCTCCCGGGAGGACGTCGTCGTATAAGTTGCCGACCAGACTTCCCGGCTCGCCCCAAATTAGAAGGTACGCCCGATCAAGGCGCTTTACTAGATATTTCCGGCTCCGTCCCATTGGGAGTGGCGCCGTTGAGCAGGGCCCTGGCCAGGCCGATCCCGGCGCCGCCGAGCGTGAGGGCCTTGGCCAGCAATTCCTCGACACCCTGGGCGCCGTTCAGCACGACCATGTGGTCCACGTTCCCGAACGCCTTCGCGCCCGCCTCCACGATCTCCGGCCAGCGCTCGGCGAGCTGCTGGGCGATGACCGCCTCCTGGTTCTCCTGCAGCGCCTGGGCGCGCGCCCTGATCGCCTGGGCCTCCGCCAGGCCCTTGGCCGACGACGCCTCGGCCTCGGCCAGGCCCAGCGCCTTGGCGGCCTCCGCCTGGGCCAGACCGCGGGCCTGCGCGGCCTGGGCCTCCGCCTCACCGGCGATCTTCGTGGCGGCTCCCGCGGCCTCGCCGCGCAGCCGTACCGACTCGGCCTCGGCCGCGGCGGCCAGCTTGACCTGGGAGGCCTGCGCGGCGGCGCGCAGCTCGGTCTCCCTGGCCTCGGCCTCCGCCTGCGCGATGCGGGCGTCGCGCTCGGCCTGGGAGAGCGTGACGGTCTCGTACGCCTTGGCGTCGGCGGGCTTGCGCACCTGCGACTGCAGCCGCTGCTCGGCGAGCTTGGCCTCCAGCTCGGCGGCCCTCGTCTCCTGGACCACCACCTCCTGGCGGGCGGTCGCCTCCGACAGCGGGCCCGCCTGGCGGGCGGTGGCCTGGGCCTGGTCGATCTCGGCCTGGTAGGAGGCCTCCTTGATGCGGGAGTCGCGGCGGGCGGCGGCCATGTTGGCGGCGGCGATCTGCTCGGCCTCGGTGGCCTCCTGGTCGCGCTGGGCCTGGGCGATGCGGGCGGTGGAGGCGACCTTGGCGGCGTGCGGCTTGCCGAGGTTGACGATGTAACCGGTCTCGTCGTCGATCTCCTGGATCTGCAGGGAGTCGACGATCAGGCCCAGCTTGCTCATCTCGTCGGCGGCCGAGGCCCTGGTCTCGCTGGTCAGGCGCTCGCGGTTGAGTATGAGGTCCTCGATGGTGAGGTTGCCGATGATCGAGCGCAGGTGGCCGGTGAACAGCTCGTGGATGGCGCTCGTCATGAAGTCCTGCTGGTCGAGGAAGCGGCGGGCGGCGTTGGCGATGGAGGACAGGTCGTCGCCGACCTTGTAGATGACCACGCCGCGGATGTGCACGGGGATGCCCTGCTGGGTGACGCAGGAGACCTGGAGGTTGGCGGCCCTGGTGTCCAGCCGCAGCCGCCTGGCCGCCTGGAACCCGGGCAGCACCGCCGTACCCTTGCCTGTGATGATCTTGAAGCCCAGGCTGTCGACGCCCTCGCCGCGACGGCGGGCGCCCAGCCCGGAGATGATCAGGGCCTCGTTGGGTTCCGCGACCCGCCACACGGCCTTGAACAGCAGGATGATGATGACTGCGGCGGCGACGATGCCGCCGGCGGCGATGTAGAACTCGGGGGACATCGGAGCGGCCTCCCTCAGACGAGCGCCCTGACCACGTAGACGGTCCGCGGGGGGAAGTACTCGACCACGACCACGATGGATCCGGTCAGGAACTCCTCGTCGGGCACGCTGGGATGCGCGTAGAACGCCTCCACGCCGCCCCTGACCGGGATCATGACCTCGCCGACGAGCCCTGGGCCGATCTTTCCCGTGACCCTGCCCTGCTTGCCGACCACCTGACTCCCCCCGCTCGCGATATTCCGGACGCTACTCCAAACGAGCATTCGCGGTAATAGGCCGCAAGAAAGATTCCGGCGGGCCCGGATACTCGGACATTCGGGACGATCGGCCCTTGAGACGACGATTGGCGCCTGAGGAACGGGGTATTCGCGGTTCGACGGTTTGGGCTCGGCCTGGCGGCGCCGTCACGGCAGCCCTCCGCGCGGTGGAGGTGAGGGCGCTGTGAAGCTGTGGCCGCGGGTCTTCCTGATCGGGTTCGTCTTGTGGCTGGCCAGCGTCGCGGTCACCGCCTGGACGGCCAACTCCAACCTCGTGCCGACCGTGGTGCTGTTCGGCAGCTTCCTGGTGCCAGTGACGTTCGTGGTGTGGGCGTACGGGCGCGACCGCTCGCCGCAGGTGACGGTCGAGCTGCTGTTCGTGGCGTTCGTGGTGGGCGGCGTGTTGGGGGTGCTCGGCGCCTCCCTCCTCGAGAGCCTGCTGATCCGCCCGTCGATCGTCATGTACGTCCTCGTCGGCCTCATCGAGGAGGGCGTGAAGCTCGGCGCGCTGATGTTCGTCACCAGGAGGATGGCCCGGCGTTCCGCCCGGGACGGCATCGTGCTCGGCGCCACCGTCGGCTTCGGCTTCGCCGCGTTCGAGAGCGCCGGGTACGCCTTCAACGCCCTCTTCACCGCCGACGGCCTGTCGCTGTCCCAGCTCGTCGAGACCGAGGTGCTGCGCGGCATCCTGTCGCCCGTCGGGCACGGCCTGTGGACGGCCATCGCGGGCGGCGTGCTGTTCGCGGCGCGCGGCCGGATCACCGGCTCCGTCGTCCTGGCCTACCTCGGCGTCTCGCTGCTGCACGCCCTCTGGGACTCCATGACCGCCATCGCGATCGCGATCACGCTCGTGCTGACCGGCCAGCCGTGGCAGTGGGAGCTCCTACGCATCGGCCGGGTCCCGAACGTGACCGCGTGGCAGGTGCACGTGTACACCATGGTCAACTGGGCCGGGCTCATCGCGATCTCCCTGGTAGCGCTGCTGTGGCTGCGGACGCTCGCCGCCAGAGCGCGTCGCGATCGCGAGATCTTGTCCCAATAATCACGGTAATGAACGTGTTCCTCCCACTGCGCCGGAACCATAAACGGTGCTAGTCTCCTATGCGATCTTCCGGAGGTGTATTTACACAAGGTGTGGAAATGCCCCCGACTCGAGGTTGGGACATGGGCTCGCGAAACCGGTCAATTCGGTTCAAGATCTTCTTATTGTTGCTGCTACCCCTTCTGTCTCTGAGCGCGCTCTGGGGTTTCGTCCTCAACCTCACCATGGGCGACGCCCAGTCACTGCTCCGCGCGAACACGCTCTATCGGACTATCGGCGTCACCTCCACGGACCTGGGACTACAGCTGCAGGCCGAGCGGGTGCGCTCAGCCGAGACGCTCACTACGCGTAAGCTCACCTCGGTGCTCAGCGCCCAGCGCGCCCGCACCGACCGGTCGGTCACCAACTTCAAGCTGGCCGTCATGGAGGCCGGCGGCTCGGTCGGCGACGACCTGCGACTGCCGCTCGACACCCTCGAATCCGCCCTCGGCCGCCTCGCGGCGATCAGGGCCGACATCGACGGCGGCCTCGGCTCCCGGCTGGCCGGGCTGAACGAGTACAACCGCATCCTCGACGGGATCTTCACCCTCTACGACCACCTGGTCTCCGTCTCCGATCTGACGATCTTCCAGCAGGCGTCCTCGCTGCAGGCCATGGGCATGGCCAGGGAGTACATCGCCAGGGAGCACGCGCTCATCATCGGGGCGCTGGCCGACCGCCGGCTCACCGCGCCCGAGGTCTCCGCCTTCACCGAGTACGCCGCCTCCAGGAAGTTCCTCCACGCGCGCGGCCTGGCCGGGCTCGACGTGACGCTGCGCCGGCCGTACGAGCAGGTCTTCGCCACCGAGACGTTCCAGACCTTCGCCACCATGGAGGCGCGGATCATCAAGACCGGCAGCCCGCCCCCCACCGCCGAAGCGTGGACCGAGGCCGTCGACCAGCTCACCTCGCGGCTCGACCAGCTCGGCTCCTCCTCCGCCGGCGTGCTGGCCACGCGCACGTCCGAGGCCGCGACCTCCACCATCGTCAAGATCTCCGTCGCCGGCGGCGTGGGCTTGATCGCCGTGCTCGCGTCGATCATCATCTCTGTACGCTTCGGTCGCCGCCTGGCCGGCGAGCTGGCCGGGCTGCGCACCGCCGCGATCGAGCTGTCGCAGAGCCGGCTGCCCGACATCGTCGAGCGGCTGCGCAGGGGCGAGGACGTCGACGTGCGGAAGGAGGCCAAGGCGATCAAGGTGCACGGTTCTGCCGAGATCAGCGACGTCGCCAGGGCCTTCGGCTCCGTGCAGCGCACCGCCGTGACGGCGGCGGTCGGCCAGGCCGCGATGCGGCGCGGGGTCGGCCAGGTCTTCCTCAACCTCGCCCGGCGCAAGCAGGGCCTGCTGCACCGGCAGCTGTCGCTGCTGGACGCCATGCAGCGCCGTACGCACGACCCCGACCGGCTCGAGGAGCTCTTCCGCCTCGACCACCTGACCACCCGCATGCGCCGGCACGCGGAGAGCCTGATGATCCTCTCCGGGTCCGCGCCGGGACGGGCCTGGCGCAAGCCGGTGCCCGTGATCGACATCGTCCGCGCGGCCATCGCCGAGATCGAGGACTACACCAGAGTCACCGTCGAGGGCATGCCGGTCGCCGCGGTCGACGGCACCGCCGCCGCCGACCTCACCCACCTGGTGGCCGAACTGGTCGAGAACGCCACCATCTACTCGCCGCCGGACACCACGGTCCAGGTGCGCGGCGACCTGGTGAGCAACGGATACGTCATCGAGGTGGAGGACCGCGGGCTCGGGCTGTCGGTCGCCGAGTACTCGGCGTTCAACACGCGGATGGCCGCGCCTCCGGAGTTCGACCTGGCCGACAGCGACAGGCTGGGCCTGTTCGTGGTGGCCAAGCTGGCGCAACAGTACGGGATCAAGGTGCTGCTGCGGCGGTCGCCCTTCGGCGGGACGACGGCCATCGTGCTCGTGCCGCGTTCGATGGTGACCGAGCAGGCGGCGCTGGAGGCGGGCGACATCGACGGCAAGGCCGATCTGCCGAGCCGTACGCGGAAGAAGGCGCTCGCCGTGGTGACCTCCGGCACGCACGCGGGACTGCCCAGACGGGTGCGCCAGACCAACCTGGCGCCGCAGCTCAAGGAGAGCCCGCCGCTCGGGCAGGAGCGGGCTCCCGAGCAGGAGCCGCGTGGCCAGGAGCCGCCGCCCGAACGCTCTCCTGACGAGGTAAGGGACTTGTTCTCCGCGTTCCAGCGGGGGACCCAACGCGCCCGAGAAGAAGCCTCTGAGGAGGGGCCATGAGTAAGGGGGATGCATGACTTTGCCGACCACCAACACCGGTGAGCTCAACTGGCTGCTGGACGATCTTGCCACCAGGGTCGCCGCGGTGCGCCAGGCCGTCATCTTGTCGACCGACGGCCTCGCGATTGGGTACTCGAAGGGCTTGATCCGGGAGGACGCCGAGCATCTGTCGGCGGTTGCGGCCGGGTTCCAGAGCCTGGCCCGTGGCACCGGACGCCATTTCGGCGGTGGCGACGTGCGTCAGACCATTGTGGAGATGGAGTCGGCCTTCCTGTTCGTGACAGCGGCGGGACAGGGCACCTGCCTGGCCGTGATCGCCGATGCGAACGTGGACGTCGGCCACATCGCCTACGAGATGGCGATGCTGGTCAAGCGGGTTGGCCAGCACATCACCACCAATCCGCGCGCTGGAGCGTCATGAGCGATAGCCCGCAGTGGTTCGATGAGGACGCGGGGCCCGTCGTTCGGCCCTATGCTCTCATCCGCGGCCGTACGCGTTCCTCAGGGGACACGTTCGACCTCGTGGCAACCGTGCGCGCCGTCGGCGACCCGCCTGGCGAGCTCGGTCCCGAACAGCAGCTCATCCTGCGGGCAGCACGCAATCCGATCTCGGTGGCCGACCTGGCCGTCGAGCTCGACCTGCCCGTCGGCGTCGTCCGGGTCCTGCTGGGCGACATGCGTGACCACGGGCTCATCTCGGTGTCGTCGCCCTCATCCGGAGGGTCGCGGTCGAATGAGCGCATTCTCAAGGAAGTGATCAATGGACTCCGTGCTCTCTGAGGACCCCGTCGCGCTGAAGATTCTCATCGCAGGGGGGTTCGGCGTCGGCAAGACCACACTGGTCGGGGCGGTCAGCGAGATCAAGCCGCTGCGCACGGAAGAGGTGCTCTCCGACCGTGGGATCGGGATCGACGACCTCGACGGCGTGGAGGCCAAGAACACCACGACCGTGGCGATGGACTTCGGCCGCATCACGATCCGCGACGGGCTGGTCGTGTACCTGTTCGGGACGCCCGGGCAGGAGCGGTTCTGGTTCATGTGGGACGAGCTGTCCTACGGCGCGCTGGGCGCCGTCGTCATCGCGGACACGCGCCGGCTGACCGACTGCTTCCCGTCCGTCGACTACTTCGAGCAGCGCGGCACGCCGTTCGTGGTGGCCGTCAACTGCTTCGAGGGGGCGGCGCGGCACAGCGTCGAGGACGTGCGCATCGCGCTCGACCTGGACGACGACGTGCCGGTCATGCTGTGCGACGTGCGGCGGCGCACCTCCGCCAAGGAAGTCATGATCGCCCTCGTGGAGCACTCCCTGCGGACGCTGACCTCAGCGAACTAGAGCGCCCTGAGGCCGTTGATCACCTCTCGGAGCAGGCTCTCCGTGGGCGTCGCGGCCTTGTCGCGCGGCGGGCGGACCGTGACCAGTCCGTGGTCGAGCAGGTCGCCCAGCAGCACTCTCACGACGCCGACAGGCAGGCCCAGATCCGAGGCGACCTCGGCGACGGGCCTGGTCTGACCTGCCACGACGCCCAGCAACCGCCGGTGCTGAGCGCTGAGCTCCGCCTTGGCCGGGACGGGCAGCCCCGTCCCGGCGACGGTCGCCAGCAGGTCGAGCGCGTTGGAGGAAGTGGGCCTGGTGCGCCCACGCGCGACCGCGTACGGCCGCACGACGGGCCCCGCCTCCTCATCGACCCACTCGTGCTCGCCGCTCACGATTGAGATCCCCCATCCTGGTCACTGGCGTCCTGCCGCCCGCGCTGCCAGCCCGACTGGAGCGAGGAGAGCAGCGCCCTGGTCTCCTCTGGTGAGCGCTCCTCGGCCGGCGGCGCCGGTGGCGGTGTCTGCTTGAGCCGCTGCGGCAGGTCCGCCTGCCGCTCGCGCTGCGGCAAGCCGGTCTCCCTCTGCCGCTCGCGCTGCGGGAGCCCCGTCTCCCTCTGGCGGTCACGCTGTGGCAGCCCGGTCTCCCGCTGCCGCTGGCGGCGCGGCAGGTCGGGCTCCTGCTGCTGCGGCAGGGCCACCGGGCCGCCGCCTGTCTGCTGCTGTGACGCCTGCTGGGGCACGGCCACGGGGCCGGTCCCGCCCGCCTGCTGGCCCCGCTTGCTGGTACGGACCCGGCGCGGCAGCTCGCCCGGCCCCGTGGGCTCCTGCCGGACCACCGAGACCGAGACGGACTCGAACTCCAGCGGCTGCACCGGGGTCGCCATGGGCTCCACCAGGGAGCCGGGCACGAGCACGATGGCGGTGGTGCCGCCGTACGGCGAGGGCTTGAGCGTCACCTTGACGCCGTGCCTGGCCGCGAGCATGCCGACCACCGCGAAACCCAGCCGTTCGGTCTGGGAGGGGTCGAACTCCTGCGGGCTGGCCAGGCGCGCGTTGATGCCCCTGCGGGCGGCATCGTCCATGCCCAGGCCGCGGTCCTCGATCTCGACCGCGAAGCCCCGGCCGACCATCTCACCGCGTACGGAGACCTCGTTGCTGGGCGAGGAGAAGGAGGCGGCGTTCTCGATCAGCTCGGCGAACAGGTGCATGAGGTCGGCCACCGCCGCGCCCGAGACGCCGCACTCGTTCATCGGGTAGACGCGGACCCGGGTGTACTCCTCGACCTGGGCCGCCGCGCCGCTCAGCACGTCCTCGATCGGGATGACGCCGCGCCACCTGCGGCCCGCCGCGCCGCCCGAGAGCAGCACCAGGCCCTCGGCGTGGCGGCGCATGCGGGTGGTCAGGTGGTCGAGCCTGAACAGGCGCTCCAGCGCCTCCGGCTCCTCCGTCTGGCGCTGCATCTCGTCGAGCATCTTGAGCTGGCGCTGCAGCAGCGACTGGCTGCGCCTGGCGAGGTTGCGCAGCGCCTGCGACACGCCCTCGCGCAGCCTGGCCTGCTCGACGGCCGCGTCCACGGCCGTGCTCTGCACGCTGTCGAACGCCGCGGCCAGGTCGGTGACCTCGCTGGTCGAGCCTCGGCCCACCGTGATGGGCGGCGCCTCGGTGGCGATGTCCACGCTCTCGCCCTTGCGCAGCTTCGTCACGACGTCCGGCAGCCTGATCTCGGCCAGGTCCAGCGCGGTACGGCGCAGCGTCCTCATCTCGCGGGTGAGCCTGCGGCCGACCTTGATCGAGATGACGATGGAGAAGATGACGGCGATGAGGCCGAGCGCGCCCGCGATGGCGGCCCGCACCACGATGCCGATGCCCGCGGGCTCCATCCTGGCCAGCAGCTTGTCGCCGGTGCGCCAGACGGCGTCGCGGTATTCCTTCTGGACCTGCTCGGACACGCCCCGCCACAGCTCGACGTCCACCGGCTGGCCGGAGATGTAGCTCTCCAGCAGGTTCTCCATGGTGCCGTAGCGCGGGGAGTAGTACAGCTTCTCGAACGGGGCCCGCAGCTCGGTGTCGAGGTTGGCCAGGGCCTTGGGGAACAGGTACGTCCGGGTGTTGTCCAGGCCGGCCAGCAGGTGGAGGTCGGCGTGCATGGTCATCCGGCCGTTACTGGCGACGATCAGCGCGTGCTCCCGGCTCAGCAGCTCGCGTACCTCGTCGGCGGCGATCAGGCCCTGCGCCTGGAGTGCCATCTGGAGGTCGGTGCTGACCATCATCCTGGAGTACAGCAGGTGGATCTCGTCGGAGACCTTCGCGTACTCGGTGACGAGGGTGCCGGGGGTGAGCTTGCGGTCGTCCACCTTGCGGCGGATGTCCGGGATCCGGTTGATCGCCTCGAAGACGTTCTGGAGCTGGGTCTTCATGTCCTGCGTGAGCGCCGACTGCACGTCCTCGGACATGGCGCGCTCGCGCAGCGTCTTGCGGTTGTTGTCGACCTTGGCCCGTGCCTTGTTCAGCGCGTCGGGGTCCCTGACCGTGCCCGCGATCCGCTCGGCGGAGGCCAGGCGCTCGGTCTGGAGGTTGGAGATCAGGCCGTCGGCGTTGTTGATGACGCCCGTCCAGATCGTCTCGACCTTGAGCAGGTTGAGCGCGTCCCCCGACGTGGTGCTCGCGGCGAAGCCCCAGAGTGCGACCAGGGAGACCAAGGGGATGACGAGCAGCGTCGAGATCTTGAATCTGATGGATCTGCCCGATGCCATGACACCCGCTCCCGGATAGAAGATCGCGGGAGAGAATAGCATCGAAACAGGTGGTTTTAAGATCGACTTGCGATAAATCTGTGATATGTCAGGAAATCCGCATGTTGCGCAGCAGCCCGCCGGCTGACCGGACGCCAGGTCAGCCACGCCAGCCACGCGGCCAGCACGCCCAGCAACGTCACCTCGGCACCCAGCAGCAACCGCTCGACGAGACCGATCATCACCCGCTCGCCGGGCAGGGCCACGTACGTGATCGCCAGCAGCCCGAACCCCCCGGCCAGGGTCACCCACTCCACCACCCGCGCCACAGGCTTCCAGCGGGCGTCTGAGCCCAGTCTGGGCACCATCAACAGCCCGGCGGCGGGCAGGCTCACGAACGCCGCGACGGACACGTACCGGTGGATCTGGGCCGCGAGGTCGAGATCCACCCCGAGGGGTGTGGTCGGGACCAGGGCCGCAACGACCAGAGCCCCGGACCACACCCCCAGCAACCACTGAGGCATCCCCCGCACCGGCGCCCCGGCCGCCCGCAACCCCAGGAGCAGCGCCAGGGACCCCAACCCGAGCACCGCCATGGCGACCTCCGTGACGCCCCCGCGGTCGGACACGGCGTATTCGCTGACGGTCATGTTCATGGGGTCGAGCTGAGGGTCGGGCCCGAACTGCCCGACCAGCACGGCGACCACCGAGAACAGGATCGCGGCACAGGCGATCAGGGGGGAGAGCCTCTTCACTGCGGTCATGAGGCAACTCTCCCGCCGGGGGCGGCCCTCTCACATCGGGCTCCGTCCCCGAGCCGACCCTGACCCGACCCTGAGGGGTGGTCACGGCTGTATGACCGATAGCACGTTCCCCGCCGGGTCCGTGAACCAGGCGATGGGACCGCCCTCACCGCGCATAACGCCCTTCGCGTCCTGCGGGAAGCCCTCGTAGCGCTCGAAGCGCACCCCCCGCCCCGCCAGCTCGTCCACCGCCTTGTCGATGTCCTCGACCGGGAAGTTGAGGATCGTGAACGTGGCCGGGGTGTGGTTCTCCTTCGGGTAGATCAGGATGTCGGCGCCCCCAGCGATGTGGAGCGTCAGCAGCCCGTGCTCCTCCGACACGCGCAGCCCCAGGGTCTCCCCGTAGAACCGCCCGGCCGCCGCTATGTCGTTCACCGAGAAACCGCTGAACGCCTTCGTGGTCCCGAACATGATCGCCTCCCCCTACTTCACATGCCTGCCCGATGGGCCTCGCTGAGCTGGATGATC
Organism: Nonomuraea sp. NPDC052116; assembly: GCF_040680035.1. Lineage (NCBI taxonomy): Bacteria > Bacillati > Actinomycetota > Actinomycetes > Streptosporangiales > Streptosporangiaceae > Nonomuraea > Nonomuraea sp. NPDC052116. Next base: position 235,817 of record NZ_JBFAWA010000020.1, read on the forward strand.
TGGACGTAGTTGCCGTCCGGGTCGATCGCGGTGGCGAACAGGCTGCCGTCGCGGTCCTCGACCTCCGCCAGCCACGTCACGCCCGCGCTGTCCATGCGCGCGGCGACCGCGCGGGCGTCGGCCACGTCGAAGTTCAGGATCACCCTGCCGGGCTCGGGGTTCTTGTCCGACACATCCGTCCGCGTGTCGATGAACAGGTAGAACTCGCCGAACTTGAGCACCCCGTACCCGCCGACGTCGGAGTTGTCCTCCGGGTCGAGGGCGTTGACGTACCAGGTGCGCAGACGCTCGGGGTTCGTGCTGGCGAGCAGCATGCTGCCGAGAACGGGTCGCCTCATCGCGAGCTCCTCCGATGGTGTTGACGTGCTTTCCATCAGACAGACCGGACAGGGCGGGAGAACTCATCGCTGAACGCAAAAAACCTCCGCGCGGCGCGCCCAGCCGGGCGTGCCGCGCGGAGTTCGGCGCCGTTAGGTCAGCCTGTGCGGAGGGTGAGCCCGTAGACGCTCAGGATCTCGTTGACGGGCTGGTGGTACGTGGTCCCGCCGACGGAGCAGTTGCCGGAGCCGCCCGAGGTGACGCCCTGGGCCTGGCTGCCCGAGATGAACGAGCCGCCGGAGTCGCCGGGCTCGGCGCAGGCGCTGGTGCGGGTCAGGCCGGTGACGGTGCCCTGCGGGTAGGTGACCGTGGCGTTGTGCTGCTGGATGGTGCCGCAGCGCCAGCCGGTGGTCGAACCGGAGCGGCAGATGGACGAGCCCACCGCGGCCTGGGTGGAGCCGCGGACGATCACGTTCGCGCCGCCGGAGCCGCGTACCCACGGCTGCGCGGTGTTGCCGGGAGCGGCGACCCACGCGTAGTCGTTACCCGGGAAGGAGGCGCCCTGGAAGGTGCCCGTCGGGTTGGTGGTGTTGGTGGCCACGCGGCAGTGCCCGGCGGTGACGAAGCCGGGGGTGCTGCCCCTGGTGACCGAGAAGCCGACGCTGCAGCGGCTGGAGCCGATGTAGAACGGGGCGCCGCCGATGATGTTGATGAGCGGCACGGGCCGCTCGGCGGTCGCCGACACGCTGACCGCGCTCCTGTCCACGCCCGCGGCCTTGGCCAGGCCCTCGGCGGCCTCCACCGTGGGCGCCTGGATGGCGACGCTGTTGGTCTTCACGTCCACGAACCAGAGCGCCGCCCCGGCCTGGGCCTTCTTCGGCGCCTGGTCGAGCTGCTGCACGACCGCGTCGAGCTGGGCGAGCGAGCGCGCGACCACGACCGGCTCGGCGCCCTGCGCCTTGATGGTGCCGGTGGCGTTGGGGTCGGTGGTGGCGACCAGGAACTTGGAGGCGTCGTCGTTCAGCCAGGCGCCGCCGTACGACGCGCCGAGCTGGGAGGTGAGCGTGGCCTGCGTGGACGCGGCGCGTTCCTCGTTGGCCAGGCGGGCGTTGACCTGCTGCTCGGAGAGTCCGAGGTCCCGTTCGAGCGCGTCCACGACGGACGGGGGAAGGGATGGAGAGGCGGATTGAGGCGCCGGGTCGGCTGCTGCGGGGCTGAGGGGGGTGGCCAGGCAGGCGGCGAGGATGACGCCGCCAACCAACGCACAGCGTTTACTCGACATGTGCACTCCTCGGGTGGGGGTGCTGTCAAGCTAACGGTTGCTAAGGCGCCTGCCAGCATGCCAAAGAGCCTCTATTTCGGTGTTATGGGGTCTTTTCGGACACAGGCTTTGGACCGATTTATCGCCTAAAAGGTGAGCAGCCTGGTAGGTCGGTATGGTCCCGTGGCTGGAGGTGTTCTCTTTGCGAAACGGTGTTCGCCATCTGCTCGGCGCCGGCGCGGGACTGCTGGCCACCCCGCTCATTGCAACCGGTTTCATCATCGGGGTCGCGCGTTATCGCCAGACGGCGGCCATGACCGTCGACTGGGTCGTGCTGGCCGTGTACGTCGGGACGGTGGTCCTCATCGGAGTACTGGCCGGGTCGAGGATCTCGCCGCTCGCCTCGCTGCTGCCCGGCCTGGCCTTCCTCGGTTTCATCGGAGCGGCGCTGGTGCGCATGGCTCTGGGCGGTGACCACCGGATGGGGTTCGACGACGTGCCGAGCCAGTTTCTCGAGGGCTACATGGCCCTGCTCTACACCTGGTCGCTCCCCACGGGGTGCATCCTGCTGACCGCCTCGCTCTTCCCCTCACGCTGGCGGGCGACCAGGACCGACCCGCTCCCGCCGCCCCCGCCTCCGCTGGAGGCCCCGGAGCCGCCGCCGCTGCCCAAGCGGATCCCGTCCTCCCACCACTGAGGGCCGGGACCGTCAGGCGGACTTGGCCTCCGGCAGCGGGATCCACTTGTGCGCCCAGGTCACCAGCTCGTCCAGCACCGGCCGCAGCTCCTGCCCCATCTCGGTCAGGTGGTATTCGACGCGCACCGGCGACGTGGGCAGCACGCGGCGCTCGATGAGCCCGGCGCTCTCCAACTCGCGCAGCCGCCGGGCCAGCATCGTGTCGTTGATGCCGGGGATGGCCGCCTTGAGGTCGGCGTACCGGTGGGCGCCCTTGAAGATCATGTGGATCACCGCGCCCGACCACCGGGCGCCGATCAGCTCTAAGGCGATGTGGAAGCGCGCGCAGACCGAATCGAGACTCATGCCACAAATTCTACCAGCGCTTGCTCAGAAATATGTAGTAGCTCAATAATGTTGAGTAGCTACACCGCCTGAGTGAAGGAGCATGCCATGGGCAAGCCGGTCCTGCAGATCGTCGTCGCCAGCACCCGTCCCGGCCGTGCCGGACGTCCCATCGCCGAGTGGTTCCACGGCAAGGCCGTGGAGTCGGGACTGTTCGAGGTCGAGCTGATCGACCTGGCGGAGGTCGCGCTGCCGTTCCTGGACGAGCCCAACCACCCCCGGCTCAAGCAGTATGTGAACGCGCACACCAAGGAGTGGAGCGCCACCGTCGAACGGGGCGACGCGTACGTGTTCGTGACCCCCGAGTACAACCACAGCTTCAACGCCGTGCTGAAGAACGCCCTCGACTACCTGCACCACGAGTGGCAGCACAAGGCGGCCGGGTTCGTCAGCTACGGCGGCGTCTCCGGCGGCACCCGCGCCGCGAACAGCCTGCGCCAGGTCACCAGCACGCTGAGGATGATCCCGGTGCTGGAGGCGGTGAACATCCCGTTCTACTCCCAGTTCATCGGCGAGGACGGCAAGCTGCACGCCAACGACGTCATGGACTCCGCCGCCGACGCCATGCTCGCCGAGCTGGCCAAGCTGACCGGCGCGTTGCGTTCGATGCGCGTCGCCTGAGCTACGCTGCCGGACGTGGCACTGGCTGTGGGTGTGGTGGTCCGTTACCGCAAGGCGGTGACGTACGGCGTGCACGCGCTGCTCGCCGCGCTGGAGAGCGCCGGGGTGGAGCACGAGCTGAGACTCGGCACCACCCCTGAGGAGACCGCGGAGCACATCACGGCCAGCCAGGCCGACCGCGTGCTCGTGCTCTGGTCGTTCTACTCGCCCGACGCCGAGGCCATGGCCGCCGAGCTGGCCACGGTCAGGTCGCTGAGCGGCGGCCGGGGGCTGCACATCGCGGGCGGCGTGCACGCCACGGCCGAGCCGCAGCAGGTCATCGACGCGGGCTGGGACCTGGCGGGGATCGGCGAGGGCGAGACCACGATCATCTCCCTCGTCCGGGCGCTCCAGCAGGACGAGCCGCTCACCTCGGTGCCGGGGCTGGCGATCAAGGACGCCGACGGCGTCGCCCTGCGCACGAGGCCGGCGCCGCAGCTGCCGCTCGACGCGTTCCCCTCCTTCGTGGGCCGGAACGGGCCGATCGAGATCACCCGCGGCTGCCGCTACACCTGCCGCTTCTGCCAGACGCCGTTCATGTTCGGCGGGCAGTTCCGCCACCGCTCGGTCGCCAGCGTGCGCGAGCACGTGCGCGGGATGGTCGACAGGGGCCTGCGCGACATCCGCTTCATCACGCCGACCTCGCTCTCGTACGGCTCCCCCGGGCCCGATCCCGACCTGGGCAAGGTGGAGGAGCTGCTGGCCGGGGTCAAGGAGGAGCTGCCGCCGCGCGGCCGGGTGTTCTTCGGGAGCTTCCCCTCAGAGGTACGGCCCGAGCACGTCAGCCCCGAGGCCATGCGCATGCTCAAGCGCTACGTGGCCAACGACAACCTGATCATCGGCGCCCAGTCCGGCTCCGACAAGGTGCTGGCCGCCTCGGGCCGCGGCCACGACACCTCACCGGTGCGCGACGCCGTCAGGATCGCCGTCGAGCACGGCTTCCGGCCGAACGTCGACTTCATCTTCGGCATGCCGGGCGAGACCGAGGAGGACCAGGAGCAGTCGCTGAAGCTCGCCTCCGACCTGGCCGAGCTGGGGGCCCGCATCCACACCCACACGTTCATGCCGCTGCCCGGCACACCGTGGCGGGACGCCGAGCCCGCGTTCATCCCGCTGGCGACCATGAGCGAGCTGGACCGGCTGGCGCAGCGCGGCGACGCCTACGGGCACTGGCGCAAGCAGGCCGAACACGCCGTACGGCTGGCCGAGACGGCCAAGGCCTACCCGCGCCGGGCACGGCGCCGGCGCACCGGCTAGTGATCGTCGTCGTCGAAGGTGTGCATGACCCGCTCGAACGCGTCGCTGACGGGACGCAGCGCCTGCGCGAACGCGTTGACCAGCGGACCGAAGATCTCCGTCACCTCGGTCAGGAAGTCGGGACTCTTGGTTTCGGGAGGCGACCAGCGCATGGCGTCCGCGCTCAGCGTCTCCCACTCGTCGACGACACCGTCGATGGCGTCGAGCACGTGGTCAGGATCGCTTGGCATGACCGTTCCCCGTGAAAGAAGGGTCGTATCACATCTACGGTACGTCAGACGGGGATGGACACGCCTACTCCGCCTCGGGTCTGAGCGCCGTACCTCTCCTTGTCGGCGGCCAGGTCGAGCGGGCGGATACTGGAGCGCGCGGCGAGGACCTCGTCGGTGATCAGCGCGGCCGGCACCAGCCACGACACCTCGAACTCCAGCCCGTCGGGATCCTTCGCGTACAGCGCCTTGGTCGTGCCGTGGTCGGACGAGCCGACCAGCGCGCCGAGCTCGCTCAGCTTGACCGCGACCCGCTCCAGCTCGTCGAGGGTGTCGACCTCCCACGCCAGGTGGTAGAGGCCCACGGACGTGCTGCCGGCCGGGGACGGGTCCGCCTTGGGGCCGATCTGGAACAGGCCCAGGTCGTGGTCGTTCGTCGAGCCGGGGGCCTGGAGGAAGGCGGCGCCCGGCATGCCCATCACGACGTCGAAGCCGAGGGCTTCGCGGTAAAAGCCGACACTGCGTTCCACGTCGCGGACGTAAAGGACCGCGTGGTTGAGTCGCTGAACAGGCATGGTGTGCCCCTTTCCGTGCGGAGTCCGTCTCAAGTATATGAGAGTTCAACTAAATTGGGACCGTGACGAGATGGCTGGATGCGGACGAACAGCACACCTGGCGGAACTTCCTGGCGGCGACCCAGCTCATCAACGAGGCGCTCGACCGCCAGCTCCAGCGGGACGCGAGCATGCCGCACACGTACTACATGATCCTCGTGGCACTCTCCGAGGCGCCCGGGCGGTCGATGCGGATGAGCGAGCTGGCCGCCAGGGCGCAGAGCTCGCAGAGCCGGCTGTCGCACGCCGTGGCGCGCCTGGAGGAGCGCGGGTGGGTCCGGCGCGAGCGCTGCCCTGACGACGGGCGCGGCAGCTTCGCGGTGCTCACGGACGCCGGGTTCGCCGCGCTGGCCGCCGCCGCGCCTGGACACGTCGAGGAGGTACGGCGGAGCCTCTTCGACGTGCTGACCCCCGAGCAGGTACACCGGCTCGACGAGATTTGCGTCGCAGTGCGGAACACGCTGGAGGGGTAGCGAGCGAAGTGTCGTGCCGAGGCCGTAGGTTTCTCCGCGTACCCGAACAAGGAGAGGCCGATGCACGACACCGATGAGGCGCTGTTCAGGGCTGTCCACGGCATCGCGGGACGGTTCGCCGGCCAGCCCGTGCCCGTGGTGATGGAGGCGTTGCTGCGCCACCTGCCCAAGGCTCCGGGCCTCGAGGTGGCGGAGATCCGCAAGATCGCCGAGGAGATCAGCGTGGGACGTGATCCCTCGGGCTTGTGAACAGCTGATCGCCAGGGGAGCATCGAGACATGTACGAGCCAACCCCTGAAGACCGATTCCCATTCGGTCTGTGGACGGTCGGCCGGCAGCCGCTCGATCCGGTGGAGAGCGTGCACCGACCGGCCGAGCTCGGGGCCTACGGCGTCACCTTCCACGACGACGACCTGCCGGCCGTCCAGCCCGATCGCGACCGGGCGATCACGGCCTTCGGGAAAGCGCTTGCCAAAACCGGGGTCAAGGTGCCCACGGCGACCACCGTGACGTGCGGCGATACGCTCTCTGCAAGGTCATGCGCAACCTCGACCTGGCCGCCACCACGTACGTGTGCTGGGGCGGCAGGGAGGGGTCCGAGTCCGACGCGGCCCTCGGGCGCTACGAGGAGGCCGTCGACCTGCTCTGCGGCTATGTGTGCGAGCTCGACTACGACATCCGGTTCGCCATCGAGCCCAAGCCGAACGAGCCGCGCGGCGACATCCTGCTGCCCACGCTCAACCGCGGTGGGACGCCGGCCGATCTCGCCTCCGACGACTTCGATCCGGACGTCGCCGCCGCGCGCGGATACCATTTCACGCATCTCAACCAGCTTGCGCTGGAGCACTTGTTAGGAGTTCGTGGGTGACGCTGGTCGCTGGGGTCGATTCCTCGACGCAGAGTTGCAAGGTCGTCATTCGTGACGCTGAGACGGGCGCGCTGGTCCGGCAGGGCCGCGCGCCGCATCCCGACGGCACGGAGGTGCATCCGTCGCACTGGTGGGACGCGTTGTTGCGGGCCATCGAGGACGTCGGCGGGCTGGACGGCGTGCTCGCCGTCAGTGTGGGCGGGCAGCAGCATGGCATGGTCTGCCTGGACGAGTCCGGAAATGTCGTACGTGATGCCCTGTTGTGGAACGACACTCGCTCCGCACAGGCCGCCGCCGACCTCGTCACGGAGCTGGGCGGGCCGGAGGCCTGGGCCACCGCCGTCGGGTCGGTGCCGGTCGCCTCGTTCACGGTGACCAAGCTGCGCTGGCTGGCCGAGCATGAGCCGGACAACGCGGCCCGTACGGCGGCCGTCTGCCTGCCGCACGACTGGCTCTCCTGGCGCCTGGCCGGCGCGTTCTCCTCGGGGACCTTCTCGGCCGACTCCCCGGTGCCGCCGCTCGACCGGCTCGCCACGGACCGGGGGGACGCCTCGGGCACGGGCTACTGGTCGCCGTCGACGGGCGCGTACCGGACGGATCTGCTGAAGCTGGCGTTCGGCTCGATCCCCCTCCTGCCCCGCGTGCTGGGGCCGGACGAGGCGGCGTACGAAGGGGGCGCGGCGCTGATCGCCCCCGGCACGGGCGACAACATGGCGGCGGCGCTCGGCGTGGGCGCCCGTTCCGGCGACGTCGTGGTATCGCTGGGCACCTCCGGCACCGTGTTCGCGGTCGCGGAGTCGCCCAGCGCCGACCCGACCGGCGCGGTGGCCGGCTTCGCCGACGCGACGGGACGGTTCCTGCCGCTGGTGTGCACGCTCAACGCCGCCCGCGTCATGGACGCCGCCGCCCGCATCGCCGGGGTGAGCCTGGACGCGCTGAGCGATCTGGCTCTCCAGGCCCCGCCGGGGGCGGACGGGCTGACGCTGGTGCCGTACCTGGAGGGTGAGCGCACCCCCAACCGCCCGACCGCGACGGGCTCCGTCCACGGGCTGACCCTGGCCACCTCGACCCCCGCCCACCTGGCGCGGGCGGCCATCGAGGGCATGCTGTGCGGCCTCGCCGACGCGCTCGACGCGCTGGGCACCAAGCCGGAGCGGGTGCTGCTGATCGGCGGCGCGGCCCGTTCCGAGGCGGTCCGCCGCATCGCCCCGACGATCTTCGGCGTCCCGATCACGGTGCCGCCGCCGGCCGAGTACGTCGCCAACGGCGCCGCGTACCAGGCCGCCACGCTGGTCACCACGCCGGACTGGCGGTCGGAGGAGACGGAGACGTACGAAGGGGACGCCGTCCCCTCGATCCGCGACCGCTACGCCCGCGCCACCACCCACATCCTCGACTAACCCCTTCGTTTCCGGACGCCTGTCCGGCGTCCCTGACTTTCGACAGGGGCGCCGGTTGACCATCGTCCGATGACGGGCCCACCTCGGCGGCACCAGGCTCGCTCCCATGAACACCCCCTTCCCCGGACGATGGATCGGCGGCGTGACGCTCATCGTGGGGCCGGTGATCATGTGCGCCGGATACCTGCTGCGTTACCTGAGCACGGTCACCGCCCTCACCTCTCAGCAGCAGGCCTGGGCCGAGGCACAGCCCTTCGCCGCCTACGGCCAGCTCCTCGCCTACACGTCGGCACCCGCCCTGCTCACCCTCTCCTACGCGGTGTTCGCGCTGGGGGCGCTGCTGCTCTTCCCCGCCTTCGTCGCCCTGGCCCAGCAGGTGGACGGCCACCTCGCCCACTGGGGCGCCACGCTGCTGGTCATCGGCCTGTTCGCCCGCCTGTACTTCGCCGGCGCCGACCAGACCGCCTTCCAGCTCACCGAGGTCGTCGGCCTGGACCAGGCGACGAACGCGATCATGAAGGAGTACGTGGACATCTCCTACGGACCGTGGCGGGTACCGGTCTGGGCCTCGGTCGGCCAGTACGCGGGCTCGCTGCTGCTGGCCATCGCCGCGTGGCGCTCGGGCCTCTTCGGCACCGCCCGCGCCGTGATGGTGCTGCTGGCAGGAGGTACGTGGATGGGCGTGCTGAAGGGCGCCTCCATCCCCGACGTACTGGTCACCGGCCTGCTCTGCGTGGCCCTGGTCCCGCTGGGCGCCCGGATACTCCGTGACCGGCCGCCCACCACGACCGGCCGGCCGAAGGCACTGAGTTGGTGAGCGGGTCAGGGCCTTCGGAGATGCCAGACGATCAAGGCGGGAGTGTCCTGATAGGCCACCGCCGCCGCTTCCGAACACCACCGCTGAGCGAGAGGGCCACCGTGCCCGCCGGGCAACTCGCCCCACCGAGGTTCGTGGCAGGCCACGATCCGCAGCCCTGCCTCGTGGATGGCGTTGATGTAGTCACTGGCCAGGAAGCGGCTGGCCGGCATGGCCCGTACGCTCCCGTCCTGTCCCGCCACCCTCGGCACGCCTCCCAGATACAGCGACAGCGGATGGATGTCCGACAGCACCACATGCCCACCCGGGCGGACGGCACGGGCCAGTTCGGCCAGCGGCGGCCCCAGGGCCGGCAGATGGGTCAACGCCAGCGCGCAGACCACCACATCGAAACTCGCCGACGGGACCGGCAGGCGACACAGGTCCCCCCGATGGAACTCCACGTCCGGAACCTTGGCCTCCGCTCTGGCAAGCATCTCCGCCGAGGAGTCCACGCCGACGACCTCATGCCCCAGCCCGGCCAGGAACGCGGCATGCCGGCCGGTGCCGCACGCGGCGTCCAGCGCCCGTCCCACCGCCAACGTGTCCAGGATGCGCCGTACCAGCGGCTCCTCCACGGCGATCAGCGGGTTTCCTTCGCCGTCGTATCGCTCAGCCCACTGCGCGTACCCCTCCGCGGTGGAGGCCTGGCCGACGACCACGCCCGCGTTCAGCTCCGGATCCGGGTCGGTCACCATCTTGCGGATCTCGGCGATCCGTTCCTCCACAAAGGCCGCATCCCCCAGATCGCCGGCCTGCGCGCGCAACAGCGCGATGCCTTCCAGCCCCAGCAGCCAGGCCAGCGAGTGAGCGTAGAAAGGCATGCCGACACGATAGGAACCACGCCATCGCCACCGCGACCCATTTAGGGCGGAGTCCTCGAGATGGTCTGTTTCAGGATGCCTTTTGGTCGGCGGGCTTCTCGATCTCGGTGGTCACCCGTGCCCCTCGGAAGAGCACCGGGAGCCACAGGAGACATGCCAGCAGGGGGACCGCGGCGTAGGTGGCCATGCCCACACTGGAGCCCAGCCCGTCCATGAGCGCGCCGAGGACGAGATAGCCGATGCCGATGAGCGCCGACTCCACGAATGCGATCATCGACAGCAGGCTCGCCCGGTGGCGCGACGGCACGGCCTCGTTGAACACGTTGTCCACGATCACGGCGGTGATCTCGGGAATCCCGACCAGGGCCAGGAACGCGGCGATGGTGACCCAGACAAGGCCGAGGCCGCTCAGGCCGAGTGCCGCGGCGAGCGTCAGGAGGGACACCGGGACTATGACCCGATACCCGATGCGCCGGTCCGCGCGGTCCGACAGCAGCGGAGTGAGCCCGCCGGCGAAGAATCCCGCCGATATGACCACGCTGACCAATGCGGTGCCCGCTCCCTGATCGGAGAGGGTCTTCTGCGCAAAGATGATGTACGGCGTCAAAGTCGCATGCATCAATCCGGACACCACGACAAGCGTCACGAGCGCCGGCGTGGCGACCCGAAGCATCGCCCGCCATGCTGTGGCGTCGCCGTGCCCCTCGGCTCCGTCCTGCTCGTCCACCGCGTCCGCGCCGCGGATCTCGGGCACCCGTGACATCAGCACCACCACGGCCAGGGCGAGGCACGCCGCCGAACCCACGTAGACGACTCCCCAGGAGATCTGCTGCAGTTGGCCGCCGAGGACGATGGCGGCTCCCGAGGTGACCGTCCCGAGCATGGTGAACCGGGACTTGATCTTGACGTAGTTGGCCGTTGCACCACGACGCACGAGCAGGTCGTACAGCAGGGCGGTGTCCGAGCCGGACACACATGCCATGCCCACGCCCTGTCCGATGAACAGCGCCAGGAACACCCAGTAGTCGGAGAACGTCCCCTGGCCGAGCAGACATCCAGCTATCAGCATCTGGCCGATCACGATGCTGGCACGCCTGCCGATTCGGTCGGCGATGACCCCCGTCGGCAACTCCGCAAGTCCGCTGACCAGGTAGAGCAGTGTCTGCAGTAGGGCCACTTGCTCGGCGGAGAAGCCTCGCTGCTGAAGGAAGAGGACGAATACGCCGCGCTGGAACAGCGTGTTGGCGAGCACGGCGTACACGTAGAACGGGCGCGTGACACTTCGTGCTGCATTGTCGCCTGCAGCCGACCCGCTGAGGGCCTCCGTGGTGCCGGTCATGCTGCGGGCTCCCTGGTGACTCCGGTGATCATTAGTGTTGGGCCTCCGCCGCCGACCGGAACCTCCAGTCCATACTTCGCGCAGGATATTGGGCCGGCCATCCGGGAACCGTTGCCGGCGCCGCGGCCATCTTCGGTGGAGGGGTCAAATGCTGGGAACAGTAGCGTGCATCTTCTGGAAGCGGTCGCGTACATCTTGGAGCCAGCGTGCTCCACGGTCTTGCCCGGCTTGATCTCCTGCCTGCCGTACAGGAAGACCGGGCGGTCAAGGCCGCGTTCCGCGACTTCCCCGAGGTTGGTGAGGAGATGGCCGTTCATGTTCATGCCCGCGTCGATCCGCTGATCGTCCAGCATGGCCTCAGCGGCGGTGAAGCCGCCAAAGGAGTGGCCGAACATGCCGACCTTGTCGAGATTCCACCCGCGCCTTCCCAACTCGTCGAGGACGAACCGGGCATCGCCGAGGCGCGCTTTCCTTGCCGTCCTTGGGGATCTCAACGGGCTTCTCGACCCGTCCGCCCGGAAACTCCACGGCGGTCTCAAAGCCCTCGCTCTCAACTGCCACTGGAAGTGATCTTCAGTGAGAAAACCTCACTGTCTCCTCAGGAGTCATTCCTGTGCCATCGACGGCCAGGCAGCGATAACCGTCCTGATCGGCGGCGATCGTCGTGTCGATTCGATCCACCCGGTCGCGCCACTCCCGTGTGCTCCGCTTGGCGCGCGTGAGGCGACGGTGCTGCCGCGAGCACCCAGATCAAACACTGGCCGTACTATCTCCCGGGCAAATGGGTGCCCCACTGCACCCTCGCCATCGGCCTGGACCGCGCAGAGTTGCCGAAGGCGATGAATGCCGTACACGGCTACGAGCCGACGGCCGCCACGATCTCCGGCATCGGCATCACCGAGACCACCACGGGCACGGTCACGCCATTGGTTCCATGAACTCTTCCGCGGCCCGAGTAATCAAGACCCGTAGACGTTCGTAAGCGGCAGATAGGAACTGAAGTGGTCGGCCACGATATCCGCCACAGCCTCCGCATCATCGGCCCCATCCACCTCCAGAACCCGGATGCCCAAGCGGCGAGCGGAACGAATGGCCTCGTCGGCGACAAGTCTGTCTCGGACGAGTCGGTTGCGCTGTGCTCGATCAGGATCGCTGACCTGGTGATCGACGGCGGCGGCCCGGGGCAGCTCGCGAACCTGACGCCGGCGGAACTCTTCGCTCGGCATCATGACGATCATTCGCCAGGGTGAGTCGATGATGGGAGCGACCAGTTCGGGACGCAGCCCCCAGCCTTCGGCGACGACCGGCCGCCCCGAAACCAGGCCACGCAGATCATCCAGAACCCATTCGAACCGCATGGGAAACCCGGCCAGGATCTCGTCGGCCATTCTCTGAGGGCTGGTGTTCACCCAGACGGCGTCCGGCTCAGGGTCCGCGATCGGCTCGCCAAGCCGCACGCGACGGGCGATCCGACGGTCATTGTGCGCACGTGCGTCGTGATAGTCGTAGTGATAGGCGGTCAGCCCGTACCGGGTGGCCAGCAACCTGGCGACGGTGGATTTGCCGGCCCATTGTCCCCCGCCGATCCACAGGGCGTTGTGCAAGGTGCCGAACGGATCCCAGACCTCGCTGTTCGTGGCGTTCACGGTTACAGCATGGCGACGACACCGACCAAAGAAACAGTCTTGTTCTACCTGCCCGGACGGGTGACGATCGTAAAGAGAGGCCCTTGTCGATGGGCCCGGCGGATCAGTCCGTCATGCGCAGGTCGGTCGCGGTCAACAACGACGAAAGCCTGAGGCCTTCTGCGGCCAGCACCGCCGCACCTCCCTGTTCGCGATCGATGACGCACAACGCCTCGCTGACCTGGGCCCCGAGGCTCCGCAGCTCAGCACTGGACAGGACGATCTGGCCACCGCTGGTGACAACGTCCTCAACCACGAGAACCCGCCGCCCCACCACATCCGCCCCCTCGGCCAGACGACAGGTCCCGTACGTCTTGGCCTGCTTACGAACGAACGCACACGGCAGACCGGTGTGCCGGCCAAGCGCGGTGACCACCGGAATCCCGCCCATCTCAAGCCCGGCCAACACCTCGATGTCCCCCGGGACCAGGGGCGCCATCGCCCGAGCGATGTCATCCAGCAGAACGGGGTCACCCTCGAACTTGTACTTGTCGAAGTACTCGGTGGCGGTACGTCCTGACCGAAGCACGAAGTGGCCGGTGAGGTGGGCGGCGGCATGAATCCTGCGAGCCAGGTCAGAGCGCGTCACAGGCACCCAGTCTCCCAGAGGCATGGCGGACACGCTCAAGCCCGCCCACACAGCCGAGAAGCAAGAACAGCCTCACCTCATGGTGGGCGGGTGCCACGTCCCGAAGTCCCACTCCTCGATCTCGCAGACACCCTCTGGATACGCCTACCTCGCGACCTGCCGCATCGATCAAGGCACTTTTGCATTGTTACCAACAGTTATGGGCATATAGCTCTCCGTATCGCTAATAGGCCGTCTTGTCCGAAAGATGCCTATTTGTCGGGGATTGGAGGCATCGACGATGCGGAACGGCCGAACCATACTCGTCAGCACGTTCACGGCTACGCTGCTGCTGACCGCAGGCTGCACCTCGGGTGGCTCGAACCCACCACCGCCCGCCGGCCCGCAGGAGCGGGCCCTCGCAGCCAAGCTGTCGATCACCCCCGCGAACGGCACGAAGAAGGTGGCCCCGGACGCCGGGGTCAGCGTCAAGGTCACCGACGGCAAGGTCACCAAGCTGACCGTCGCCGACGCCAAGGGGCATGAAGTGTCCGGGGCCCTCGGTGCGAACGGGACGTGGCACCCTACGTGGCCGTTGCGGCCCTCGACCGCGTACACGGTGAGCGCGCAGGCGACCGGCACGGACGGCAAGCCCGTAACGGCGCAGGCCACGTTCACCACGC